>CAZWTC010000040.1:0-8344 GCA_964637175.1 uncultured Candidatus Peribacteria bacterium | reverse complement strand
GCATCTGAAGATATCTGACCGGCTGACAATAACGCTTTATTGCTCGCCAATCAGGTCTATGATACTGTCGCCAAACTTTGAATGCCGGAATGCGATGTGGCTCTTTTCCAATTGACCATCTATTTAGCCAAAGCCAAGAAAAATAATATCGCATATCGCATTGCTATCGCTACTAGACAAGACGTGGAAAAATATGGCAACCTGCCTGTTCCGCTGCATTTGCGCAATGCTCCGACCAAACTGATGAAAGAACTCAAGTATGGGAAATGATACAAATATGCACATAATGATATAACGATCCACCATTGAGATAAAGAAACCTTAGCTGGGTATGATACGAGCGGCGTCGATCAAGAACATTTTCCTTCTGAACTCAAAGGACGCAAGTATCTTTAATTACGAATTATAAATTACGAATTTCTAAATATTTAGAAGCTTAGGACTTTAGAAGCTTAGGACTTTAGAAGCTTAGGATTTTAGAATAATATTCTAAGTAATCTAATCGTCTAAGCATCTAAGCTTCTAGCAATCTAAATATTTTGTTATTTTGTCAATTCAAATTCTTTTTTTTGTCTTGTAAAAACTTGTATTGCTTTGTAAAATGACTACCTTATTTTCAAGTTTTTTTTAGATTTTTATGTCATTCAAAATGGTATTCACAAAAAAAGTCACTAAAGCGCCTGCTGTCATGGTAGAGACGAAGAAATTATCAGCAAAAGATACTTGCGGTATGGATTGCTGTGGTAAGATCAAACATGTTTTGATACTTGCTTTTTTGCTTCTCAATACGCTTCTTCTTGTCCGAGTATTATGCAATCAAACTAAGATCGAGTCTGACAAGGTAGGTTGAAGAGCAAATTACAAGATGGTTCAACAGATCTATAAATCAGCAACTTTCAAGGCTCAACAAAAAACACAGATCGAACAAGCATTACAGATGTATCAACAAGGTTGAAATCAACAACCGACAATATCTACTGATACTACATCTACGCCTACGACAACAGAAACTCCTACCGTAACTAAATAGTTTTATTTGCTATAAGAACATGCTTATGACTACAGACAAAAACATGAAGATGCTGATCATCATCCTTTTGGCGCTTAATGTGCTTCTTGGCGTATATATCGCTTTCTTCAAAAGAGATGCGCTTCGGTTGGAGGCCATGAAAGCTTGATGATCTGCAAATATGAATATGGCAAGACAGTTATATACTTCACCTGTCTATATCCAGCAACAAAAAGCTACATTGGATCAGATCCTTGGTAGTATGACTCAAGTTCAACAACCTACCATGATTACCGGCACTACTGTCGATCCTTCTACGCTAACCCAATAATTTTATTTTTATTAAACCATCATCCTTATGACTACAGAAAAAAAGTATGGGAATATGAAAATCCTTCTTATCGCTCTTTTGGTGCTTAACGTGCTCTTCAGCGTGTATATCGCTTTCTTCAAAAGAGATGCTTATCGATTGGAGACTTTGAAGGTCGGTTGATCTGAAAACATGAAACTGGCTATTCAGCTGTATAAATCCGATACGTATAAACAACAACAGACATCCACGCTTGAACAGATCCTTGGTTCTCTAGGCACTACGGATACCACTACGCCGACACAAGGAGATACAACAACACAAACAGGCACTACGGCTACTAATACTGATACCGCTACTGCACCTGCTGATGCAGCAAAATTCGCTGCTATTGAAAAAGATGGATACATCAAAGGGAATAAGAATGCAAGAATCACTATCATAGAATATTCTGATCTGCTTTGTCCTTTCTGTAAAAGACATTACAATGATCAGACTATCGAAAATCTTATAGCGAAATATCCTAACGATGTGAATATGGTCTTCAGACAAATGCCATTGCCTCAGCTTCATCCTACTGCTCCTATCTGAGCTCAAGGTGCTGTCTGTGTCGGCAAACTTGCAGGTGCTGATAAATTCTATAAATATCTAGCAAAAGCATTCCAAGTCGAAGAATTCACTGAAGCTAATGTGACTGATATCGCTGTAGGTCTTGGTGTCAAAAAGGCTGCCTTTGAGAGTTGTCTTACAAGCGCAGAAACCATAGCAACCGTAAATGCTCAAGTACAAGAAGGCCAATCTTTTGGTATCAATGGAACTCCTGGTAATCTTGTCGTAGACAATCAAAAAGGAACATTCACGTTGATAGCTGGTGCATATCCTACGGAAACATTCGAAGCTGAAATCACTAAAATACTAGGTAAATAAACTTAGATACAAGACACAGGATACAAGACACAAGATGTATTATAGTACATATAAGGAAACGGCCGTGAAGGTCGTTTTTTTCTTCATTAATTTGAATTTGACATTTTTATGCAAATATATATGCATATATACACATATATAAATAAAAAAATTATGAAAATAAAAAAAATATCCATTGTTAAATTGAAAAATGACTTATTGTTCAATCTCCCTGATTCTAAGATTTATTTTAATGCGATCTATGTAACATCATTTGATCTTGCAGAAGAGATAAAAATCTATAGGGATAAGAAATTGTTTGATAGTGGTTGCGTGCAGGTTTATGGGACACATGGAGGTTTTCCATATCTCTCCGGCATGAAAAAGATATTTCCTTCAAAAGAAGAAATAACAAGGAAATGTCTGCTCTCTTCTTTGTTTACAGAAGGAGATGAAATATTGCTTCAGAAAAATCAGATAATTATGATGACGCAATTGCTTAATATCTATGCAGAAGACGAAGAATTCGTCACAGATGAAAAAGGCAACAAAATCTTGGATTTAATTATTTAATGAGAGGTTTGCGGTGATTCCGCAAACTTTTTTTATAAAAAAATTATTTGTTTATCTTCTGTTTTTGGAGCTGATAGTGGAGGTCTTCAATGTCTTTTTTGAGCTTATTCATCTCTTTCTTCTTGTCTCTGATGACTTCAGCGTCTACACCGTTTGCGGAGAGTCCTGGAATAAGGATTCTGATAGCTTGGAGCTCTTGCTCTTTGGCGCGTAAAATATCACGGATATCCTCTTTTTTCTCTTTGTTGCTTGCAGCTAATTCCTTACGTTGCGCTTTGATGCCTATGGTGATGTTGATGATGCTTTCGGTATGATATGCATTGAGTTCTTTTTCGTTTTCGAGGTATTCGATCGCTGATGCGTTGATCAGATTATATATTATCTTTTCCTGTTTTCTGAGATATTGCAGAAAATCCAAGGGTGCGAAAAAGCAGATTTCTATTTCTTCATGCTTTGCATATCCGTATTTTAGCTTCATAGCTAAGAATCTGTCTATGATATCCATGAAGAGCTGTGTCTTATAGTTTTTGCTGATTGCTGTGCATTGCTCTGTGTTCTGTTGTGTCAACATAGGTCAATCAAATCATACCATTTCCCATATCTGTTGGCTTATGAACGGAATGAATGGATGCAGCAGCTTCAATATGTTCCCTAAGCATCGCAACGTCACTTTGCTACCATTTTCCGTATCTTGATGTTTTTGGATTTCCAGATATTTATCGCAAAAATCTTCTTTGATCAATGTGATCAGCTTTTGCTGTATATCACCTAATGTGTGTTTCATTATCGCTTCTTCATATTCTTTTTGAAGATCAATGATCTTGTAGCTGATCCATAGCTCAAATTCGCTTAGCGTGGATTTTCTTTTGTCCACGTATTTGGTCAATTGTTCAAAGTCGGAGATTTTTCTCGTTCATTTTTTGTCATAGATATGCTGACTGATGAATCTTGATGCGTTTCGGAGCTTGTTCATGAAATGTTCGTATTCCGAGATATCCTGCCTGGAATCTACTGCGTAAAGCCTAGTGCAATCTGTTCAGAAATTTTTTATCAGCTCTTTGAATGATTCCTTGTTTTTTTTGTCTGTTTTCTGATCCTGCTGTATATGGCAGGTATCAAACAACGGTTTTTTCTGGATGTTATATCCGATGATGATTGTCTTGAGAAATTCAAAAAGCTTGTTTTCGCTGATGCAGAATATCTTTTCCGGCTCTTTTTTGCTGTCGGTGAATGCTTCCATCATCTTTATCAGAATGAGCGCATGACCTAGGGATTCTTCTATCTTTTCTTTTTGCTGGACGAGTCATTCGTCATTGTGTACGAGCGTATCGATATCAAAAGCATATAATCCTTTTTTCTTGCTTGTGATCGCTACGGATTTTTCCAGAAAGTTCGTCAACGCTATGGAAAATTTTTCGACATGAAGCATTCATTTCGTTTTAGCAGGATTGGAGTCTTTGTCTGCATGTTCTACTATCTTTTTCAATTCATTCAGCTCTTTGCTGTAGCCTCTAGGAAGCGTTTCGCTGAAAAGCTCGATATATGTTTCCAAGGTGCTTTTTTCTCCTGTACGGCTTTTTCCCAGCAAGACATCAATGCATTCTTCGATGGTGAAATATTGTTTGAGACGCTTGTCTACCATGAGATTGAAGATGATGAGGGAGAGGATCGTGAATTTGTTCTTCGTCTTTTTGGCGGGCAGATTCAGGAATTCGTTGTCAGAAATAAAATAATTTTTCCCGTTTTTGCTTTTCCGGAATGGCAGTGCATATCCTCTTGAATCTTCTTTGGTCACCGGCCGATATTCCATCGTCTGGATCATCGTTGCGATATTCTCTTCGTATGCTTGCGGTATGATGGTCAATTTTTTTTCTTGGATAGCTGCTGTGATATTTTCTAGCTCTTTGTCCATCTTGATGAATAATTGATTGCAGAGGAGCGGCCAAGCCTTTTCTCCTGTCTTCCTGTGTATTACGATATCTGCTTCCGTGTGGCTTGTGGATTCGAGATTGTGGATATCATCCAGATTCTTTATGATATTCTTTATGAATTCATGTACGTTCTTTCCACAGAAATCTCCTGCTGATTCGGTGAAGCATCCGTTTTTGTCGATGGCGAATTTATCGATCTGGAGTCCGTGCTTTTGCGCTATGATCAATGATTTCTTGTCATGCGCCGGGGTGATCCTCATGATTCCTGTACCCTTGGTCGGATCTACGGATTCATCCGTGATGATAGGGATGGCTTTGTTGATGATGGGAATGATCACTTTGTTGTTTATCAGCTTCTTATATCTTTTGTCGTCCGGATGCACCGCTAATGCCACATCAGCGAAAATCGTTTCGGGCCGTATCGTCGGTACGATCAAAGAAATATTCCTCGTATCTACAAAATATCTGAGATTATACTGTTTGACCTGCATAATTTTGTGCTGGAGTTCATCGGTGCCGAGCGTTTTTTGTTCTTGTATGCTTCGATAATTGATTGAACAATCTTCGTAGATATGCCCTTCTTGGACGAGTTGGACGAACAAATTCCTGACAAAATTGGTATTCCTTTCCGAATAGACGATATTATCCGTATCGATATCAAAAAATATTCCTGCTTTGGTGAGGAGATTTTCATAATTATCTGTCTTGAGGTTCTTCTCTTCCGTATCAAAGATAGGCAATAATTTCGTCTTGCCTCATCTCATCATCTGGTAGGTAGCTACTATATCTTCTTTGATCAGTCCGCTGAGCGAAGCCAGCGAAGTCTCTTTTGAAATCATTATCGGAAATTGCGTCATCACCGTTTCCCGTTTTGTCGTCCCTTTTTTTGTGGCAAAGAGCTTCTGGAAATAATTTTTTTTGAGAAATTCAGATTCTGTGGAAAAATGATTATATTTCTTTTTGATTTCTGGCATACCTTATCAACTAATAATAATTAAAAATGCGAAGTCCAGCACAGCTGGGAATAATGAATAATGATGGATTTTGCTATGGTATGAACTACTGTACTACCACAATAGTTTGTACATATACAAGTCATTCATTATCTATTTTTTCATTCCGTATATCCGTTAATTTTTTGAATAACCGTAAAGTTTATATATGGTATAGGCAAAAAGGCTTATCAGAATAACGAGCAAGATGTTTTCTGCCGGACCGACCACAATCTTTTTTACGTTGTCTATCTTGAGCGTTGTCCCGTTTTTGCAGACTCCTTCTACAAGATAATATGCATACACATATTTCTTTGATGATGCGTTGAATGGGTATTCAAACATGGTACCTGTCGTTTCTCAGACTTTCTGCATCTTGCTGATTTCGCTGGTTTCAAAATCTGATCTATAGATGACATATTTTTCTATATTATTCACTGCAGTCCGTACAAGATAATGCTTCTCTCCTATCTGTTGATCAACGATAGTGATGCCTACCACGATACAGCTTATATCTTCTCCGATTTTCGCTTGAGTGATTTCAGATGAGGTGCCGGCGGCATTTCCCGCATTATCTAAAGGAGTGATCTGGAAATAATAGGTATCGCCGATATCGAGATTTTCTATGATGATTTCATTGGTCTGCACTACGACCGAAAGGTCCAAATTGTTCTGGCTTGTACCGTAATCTATTCTGTATTGAGGCGTCGTGCCTATCGCTTCTCGGGTTACGTTCAATTTGCTCTTATCGATGCTATCGGAATATAATCTGATTTTGCCTATTGCCGTTCATTTCTCTACGACTAGCGTAGCAACGCCGGTGTAGCTTTTTGTCTGTCAGAGGACGATGAGATCGACGTCCACTTTCAGCGTGCCTTCCGTATCTATGAGCACTTCTTTGGTGAATGTCCCTGCGATTTTCTTGTCCATCGGAATGGATTTTCCATCGCTCAATTTCAGTTGCGCTGAGGTTACGCTATCACTCGTTTTTACGGTGAATGTGGCTTTTTCTCATTGCTTGATTTTTCCGGACGGTTGTATCTGGATGCTCGTGAAGACACCGTCTTTTATGGGTTGATACCCGAAAGAAATGATTTCGGATTCGCCGATCACTTCGTTGTTTGCGTTCAGAATCTTTATTTGCAGGATATTGTCGCCTTGGGTTATTCCGCTTACATATGCGCTGATATCGCCGTTTGCATTTGTCATCCCTTGCGCTACCGAATTGTTGTTGATATAGATTTCATAAGGCGCATTGGGCAGTGACGGTGCTGTCGCCATCACATTGGCGATATTGTTTTTCTCTATTCCGCCGGGAACAGGAGAGATGAGCGTTATCGTTTCTGTTGCTGCTGTTCCTTGTGAATTTCATACGATAACTGTTTTCTGCCCTATGATGCTGTCATTGATGATATCAGAAACTTTGATGGTGAATGTTCATGACTTTTTGATGGTCAATCCTTTGGAGAATAATTTTACCCCTTGGTCTTGCGGCAGAAATGTATAGAGTCCGTCGCTTGGCACGGTATAATCAGCAGTGTCAACAATGCCTTCTATCTCTATAAAGACGTCGCCTTGATAGTCTTTGACGATGTCTCCGTTGGCTGTCACCGCTTTGATAGTGATATCCACTGCTTGGTTTGTATCAAAAGAACTCGGCGTCACTTCAACGATGAATGCATCGGGATCAGCTGCATGTACGGTATTCACAACGAATCCTGCTGCTAGCAAACAGATCGTTACTATGCTTGCGGTGAGCGTCTTACGTGAAAATTTCATCATACGATAATAGGGATAAAGTCTTATTTTGAATGTGATGTCATGGTATTGAGTGATCAGATGGAAAGGTCCTTTTTTTGACCATTTTTGAATGTCGCTGTTGCTTCGCTCAACAAGATATCTTCCTTATCTCCTGAGAATGGCAACAATACTATACTCTGACTTTTGTCGACGTTTTCTCCTGGCATCGATTGGATCACCAGACTATTCTCATCAGGATTTTTTATTGTCCGTGTCCCTTGTCCGCTGATGTTTTGCGGATCGATACTGATGGTCTCTTTATCGAAATCAATCGTGAAGTCTATGTTTTCCGGTGTTTCCAATGTCTCTGACATGAAAATATCCACATATCAGCTATCGGTCTTGTATGCGATATCCCGTCATTTCTCGGCGATAAATGCTTTTTCCTGCAGAGAAAGCACGCTAGCGGTGAAAAAATCCGGATTTTTGGAAATGAAAAATAATCCGTAAGCGAGAAGCGCTGCTCATATGATGATGCTTATGTTCTGTTTCCAGCTTCAGAAGAGCTTTTTCTTGTCCATTTTTTCTCCAATCAGATAAAAAATATCTGTTCCGTAAACTCATTACTATAAACTATTTTTTTGGCAGCAAAAATCAACTATAAATTAGTCGCAAGCTAAAAGATACCTTTGCTTTTTTAGCTACCTCACCCCGACCTTTGGTCGACCCTCTCCAATAAATTAGAGAGGGTGAAATATATACCCCTCTCTATGAAATGGAGAGGGGATAGGGGGTGAGGTGGCGATATAACAAATATTTTTACAATTCTACTTGTTCTTTCATGCTTGGGATTTCACAGTCAAAGCCTATTTCTTCGAGTTTG
>CAZWTC010000039.1:0-8755 GCA_964637175.1 uncultured Candidatus Peribacteria bacterium | reverse complement strand
ATGTGAACCTATCTCGGACAGAATTTCCTTATAGATGCTAAAGTCAGAAGCTATATCGCTGACAAGATTTTGACGTTGTATCATGCATTATGATGCGAAGCGTTGATTGAGATATGACCTGGGAAAGGCTCGATAACCAAGCTTATCCAAACGATTTCACCGAATTTTTTCGTGGTGGATAAAGATGAACAACTAATTCAGAATTTAGAATTTAGAATCCAGAATTCAGAAACAAAAAAAAAGAATATAGAAATCATTTCATGAGATATATTAGAGCTTGATGTTGATGCACTTCTGAAAGAAAAAAATTTATCGCCAGAAAAAACCTTGGTTGTCGGTAATCTACCGTATTATATTACATCACCTATTTTGAGAAAATTTTTTTGAAATGGAGAACAAAAATATAGGTGAGGAATATTCATGGTGCAAGATGAAGTAGGACAGAAGCTGAGCAGCGATGCCAAGAAAAAATCGTATTTGCGGCGGCTGCTCAATTACGCATATACGGTCACGTATCTGAAATGAGTGCCTGCAAAGTGTTTCAAGCCAGCACCTAAGGTGAAAAGCTGCTTAATCGAATGCAGAATTAAGAATGCAGAGTGCAGAATTGAACGAGATAAACTCATTGAATTTTTGGAATTATTTGCGCCGTTCAGTAGAAAGACCTTGGGAGCGATCCAAACCATGCTCACTAAACGTTTCGCGATAAAAGCTCCCGGCGGTCGCGATAAAAAGCCTTCGGCTGACAAAAGCCCTTCGGGCGATAAAAACATGCCATTTATTATTCCTCAGTCATTGCAGAAGAAAAGGTTAGAAGAACTTGATTGGAAAAATATAGAGACTATTTTGATGAAATAGCTTTGATTCCGGCTGCGATGCTTGACGCCGGAATGACGTTCTATGGTTTATTTTTCCTTGAATATTCTATCAAACACATTACTATCAATTAAAATATATAGAATATTAAAAAATTTAAAGATTCGTCCACTGATGTACAAAATCTTTTAGTCTTCAAAATCTTTTAATCTTTTAGTCTATTTGATGAGCGTATCCGTCTATAATGGAGAAAAATTTCAGAGAAGCAAGGTGCGGTACTTGATATTTGCGGTGATTTTTGCAGGCGTCTTTGTGCTCTCCATCCTCAACAATAATATCGTCGGAGCAGTGTTGATCTTCTTTTTGTTGGGAGGATATTTCTATTATTCTACGATCAATAATCAGGTCATCAAGATCACTATAGACAAAACTCAGCTTATCATCTGAAATAAGACCTATCCACGACATCTGTTCACCTGATATGTCATAGAGATATATCCAAAAACGCAGCAGATAAAAAATGTCGTTTTCCTTACTGCAAAATGACATATGATCTATACTTTTGATGATTCTTTGGAACATATCAAGGCTTTCCTTTCAGCGCTTGACGGCTATTTGCCTATGCTCGGCGACTATCATCAGACTTCTCTTGAAAAGATGTCTAGGAAGATGAAACTGTAAAAGAATGCAGAATTCAGAATTAAGAATTCAGAAAGAATAAAAAAATGCAGAATATAGAATGCAGAAAAGAAGAAAATAATTTATCCCCCAAACCGATATTATGAACCAGAAAATATCTGATAGAACGTTTAATTTTGCTGTAAAAATAAGTAAATATCAAGTTTCTTTGAAAGAAAAGAAATATTATGAAATTGCTTCACAATTGTTTAGGGCATGAACAAGTATTTGAGCAAATATTTCAGAAGCTCAATCTAGCTCTAGTAAAAAAGATTTTATAAATAAGATGAATATATCGCTAAAAGAAGCTAGAGAAACTATATTTTGGTTAAAATTACTTGAAGAATGATTTGATGAATCAAATGAAGAATTACAAAAAGAATGCGAAGAAATAATAAAAATCCTCGTTGTTATTATAAAAAACACTAAAAGCAATATGAAAAATAATTTATAATTTATTTATTTTTCTGAATTCTGTACTTTACATTCTGAATTCTTTTCATGGTCTCTTCACATAGATTAGTCATCAAGGATGCGGCATGGCAGCTGATAGGGAGGATTATCAGCGCTTTGTTCGGATTTCTGACAATCAAGATCATGACGCCGTATCTCTGACCTCTGCAATACGGAGATTATTCTACGATATTGAAATATTTTGCGATCCGGACCGCATTGGCAGATCTATGACTCTATGTGCTTGCAGTCAAGAGACTGTGAGAAATCAAGGAAAAAGTCGATACCACACTCACCACCAAAGAAGATTGAAAAAGTCCGGTATATAAAGAATTGAGGACGGAATATGGCAAATTCGTCTGAACGAGAGTCCTTATCATGTCTGTCATCTATATCGTTGCTCTCGTGGTAGCTTATATGCTGCCTGCCTATACATCCAATCCTTATCTGGTCCGATGAATACCTTTCGGTATGATTTTTTCAGCAAGTTTCATGTTCGCCGGCGTCCAACAGCTTCCTTTGCAGATTTTCCGGAGGATGGATCAGCTGAGTCGGACCTTGATCACTGCCAGACTTTCTCAAATAGCGATCCTTGTCCCTGTCGTATTCTTTATCTTCAAAGATATGACGTTCAATGGAAGCACGGTTTCTATTATAGCATTTTGCTGTATCATGTTTTCTGTCGTCGCAAGCTCTATCTGACAGAATATCGAAATACATTTCAGAGCAAAAAGGATTCTGCCGCTCAATATCACGTTTGACCGGAAATTCACCAAAGACTTGATCAAAAGAAATCGGCAATACGGAGTATCGTACTATCTTAGCAGTTTCCATACCTTGATTGTGCTTCTGTTTCTTGGTCGGTTTTTCCCTACATCATGAGGACATGATTATTCCTGAATACGGGCCTTGTCGTTGTCATTGATAGAGATATTGCTGATCATCCCTTCTGCTCTTGGTAATAGCTTACTGCATAAAATATCTCACTATTCCTTGATCAGCAAACGCAAGAGCATGGGAAATCTTCTGGTGATGATGATTCGGATCTGATGAATCATCGCTATGAATTTCCGGATATTCTCTGACCGGATCATCCGTGTGGTTTCCGGTAAAGCATTTCTCTGAAGCTTTGCATCCTTGGCTTCCTGGTGATCAAACCAAGTGCTTCCTTTCCTATGAATAGTCCTTTTCCGAAGCTTTATCAAACAAGTATATAATTATCTTTTTGTCGCCGTAGAAAAACAGAACGTCTTGTTGCCGATCAATCTGATCGGCGTGATTGTATGAATCCCGTTATGAGTCCGGTTGATCCCTACCTATGGACTTCGAGGTGGCGTGCTTACGCAACTTGCTATAGAATTTTTGTTTATGCTCGGTGCGATATGGATAGGAATGAGAAAAAAAGTCCAACCTGTATTTTCTCGAGGCAGACTTCTTTTGCTTATGGGTATTTTGATCGGTATAACCATAGTATGATATTTCGTCGATTATTATTTCGTTCATTCATTCGTATTGTTTTTTGTGGTTGCTCTATTGCTTAATCTTCTCTTGGTTTTGCTTTCTCGGCATCCTATCAAGAAAATCGCTAAGGGATTGACGGTGGATGATACCATAAATCCTATTCTTTAGCAGGTATCATAGATAAGATTATTACATTTTTTCATTCATTCTGTTTGATTTCTTCTATACGTACTTTGATTAAATCTCATTTTCCGTATTGTTTTAAATCTTGTTTCTCCTCTACATTTATTTTTCATGAATATGCTCCCTTGTTATCTAATGTAATATATGCTGATTTATCTTGCATGTTATTGATTATCCCTTTATATATTCTATGTTCTTTCAGATCTTTTTCTGTTAATTGAGGAAGTATTTTGCTTATCCTGAGATTTATATCTTCTTTGGTTATGGTTTTGATATCTTTTTTCTTTTGGATTTCTCTTAAGCGATCAACTATAGCATTTTTTACTGCTGGATTTTCGTCTTTAAATATTCCTAATATTTTTTTCAAATCTTCAAATGTTGGATCATTTAAGATAAGGAAATGTTGTCCTTCTGTAGGAAATCATTCTATCATTACTGGTAATTTTTTCGGACTATACATGTAGATATTCCCTCTTTTTGAACGTATGGTAAAATATCCATATCTATTATTCTTTTCATCTTTATGATATCCTGCTGTTTGAGGTCCGTCCTTGATTTTTTCTTCCATATCTACGATAAATTTGGTATTTTTATATTCTAATTCTTTTCCTGTTTTCTGGAGCTCTTCGAAATTTTTGATGTTCTGCTGTATCCTTTGCTGATGTTCTTCTGAGAGTATTTTGAGCGGTTGATATTTTGTATCTCCATAACTGTTTTTCCTTATTGCTTGAGTCTTTTTTAAATACCATTCTGGCAATCTTTCAAATCCTGTATGTTCTGGGTCTTTGAAATATTCAAAAATATCCTGAATATTGAGATTACGGTATAATCCAAAAAGTGTTTGATAATTGTTTGGATAATCGATATTGCTTATCTGATAATCCATACTATCTACTGCGTTTACAAAATTGACGAACCTTTGGATTTGAGGAAGCGTTTCTTTGTCTATCGTTCAAAGCTCTTTAAATATTTTAAAAACCATTTGTGTCGTAGAGCTTGGTCTATTGCTTAAAAGTGCTTCGTCGGAAGCATCTGTATGCTCACTGATTATTTTTTTTCTTTTTTTTATATTTTTTCATTTCTCTGTTTTTCCTGTGACTTTTTCTATTGTCTTCATCCCATGCTTGGTTCCTAATATATCAAAAAATACTCATTCATCCTTATTTTCTGCATCATTTCGATCTACTTCATTAAATATCTTTTCTGGTTTGATTCAAAATTTTTTTGTGAGTAAAAATTTTACGGCTGATTTATCTATATCATTCTCTTTGTGTACATAAAGTTGCTCTTTGTTCAAAAATCTTTTAAGCACTTCAGCAAAGTATTCTTTGTGCTTTGGATAATCTTCTTTCAATTGGTTAAAAGTTTTCCCTTTATTCCATTTGGATTGTTTTTCTCTTACCAATTTATTGAAAAAATCTTTGATGTATTGTGACGATAACTGTTCTTTCGATTCATTAAAAAATTTCATAGCTGTCTGGATTTTTTTTGCTTTTATATAATTATTATCATTTTCTTTGATATAATTTCCTATTTCTTCAATAATATCATCAGGTTTGATTTTTTTTATATTGTCATCTTGTATATCAATGATTACACTATCTCCATATTCAATTTCGTCCAAAAAATCTTCTTTTCTGCCTGGTCTCGTCTTTTTTATTTTTTCTCCTTTATTGTCGTGATATGACTTTGTTATACTGAATTCATCTTCTAACCTATCTTTTTCTGGTTTTTTTTGCATGATTTCTTCGTTGTTTATGACAAATTCTTTTCTGTAATTTCCTCAAGCCATTCTACATGTTATTCCTTTTTCATCTTTTTTGATAATATCAATCTTGTATAGCCCATTATATATTTTATTTTTTTTAATGATATCTTTGCTGAGCTCAAAGAGATAATTATTTGCTACGATGCTATTGTCTAGCGTATCTTTAAAATTCAAAAATAACACTTTCTTGTATTTTTCTATGTTTTCTTTTTGTTTTTCCGGTACTTTTTTTCTTAAAGTATCTTTGATTTCAGATCTTGTTTTTGCTGTTTTTGAAAATGTAGCATCTAGTTTCATTATTTTTTTGTTTAGATGTGGTAAATCCATTGATGAAGCTTCTGGTTTTGTTGTTTATCCTAAAATCTTATTACTTTAAAAACTAAAACATATAGCTATATTACATTATTCTCAATTATATCCCTAAATGTCAAAAAAAGCAAATTTTCCTGGTGGGAAATTTATCCATTCTTCAATGTGAAATATTAAAACATATTTCCCAAGGAGAATGTACAAATTTCCCTGGTGGGAAATTTACCCATCATTCACTCAAAACCATTGAAACATGTTTTTGAAGGATGATGTGCAAATTTATATTAGCCGATAGACTATTAGTTGATAGTACTTAATCAAATCATTTATATTGCCTTAGAAAAATTTATGGTGAAGACTTTAGCTATAGAGACTAGTTGTGACGATACGTCTGTGGGGATTGTGAGCTTTGACGGACAGACGTTTACGGTCGATGCGCTGCTGGCATATTCGCAGATCCAGGATCATCAACAATATTGAGGTGTAGTGCCGGAAATCGCTTCTAGGCTTCATTTTGATAAAATCATCGAAGTGATCAAAAATATCGATTTAGACAACATCAAGGATGTGGATTTTATCAGTGTGACTACGCATCCAGGACTTCCCGGTTCGCTTGTGGTCGGCAAAGCCGTAGCTACATTGCTGTCCAGCTATTTCGCTAAACCGCTGGTGCACGTGAATCACATCTATGGACATTTATTTTCCATTCTGCTTGAAAGAACGCCTTCAGATATCCAATTCCCCCTTGTCGTGCTGACTGCGAGCGGTGGTCACAATGATATCTATGTGGTAACTGATGCAGAATACAGAATGCAGAATCCAGAATGAATGGAATGACTGGAACGAAAATCATTTGGCTGATATAAGATCGCTAAAGTGTGATATACCTTGGATGATGCGGCAGGCGAGTGCTTTGATAAGGTTGCGAGAATGCTCGGCGGCCCTTATCCTGGAGGACAGCGGATAGCTGAAAAGGCTGCCAAATGAAAACCCAATGATGACATACAATTCAAGAGAATCTTTCTTTCCAAGGAAAATTTTGAATTCAGTTTTTCGTGAATGAAAAGTCAGATATCGTTTCTTTTAAAGGGATTGGTTACAAGTTGAAAGTTACAGGTTACAGGTTGAAAATTGGAAATTCCGGAGGAGCTTGTTTGTGATATCGCATATGAATTTCAGGAAGCCGTTGTGGAAGTGATGATAAAGAAACTGGTGAGAGCGGGCATCGCTTTCGATGCAAAAACCTTGTGATTGGCCGGAGGAGTTTCATGCAATGATAGATTACGAGAATACCTAAATAACCAATTACCAATTACGAATGATAAATTAAAAAAAAATATGATTTGTTTGAGACCGACTAAAAAAGTCTATTCTACGGATAATGCTGCGATGATAGGATTGGCGGGAATACTTGAATATGATTCAGAATGTAGAATGTAGAATGCAGAATTCAGAATTAAGGATGATGGAAGAGTCTTTTGATGATCATATATCAAACTCTTTTATGTGTTAATTAAAAAAGAGGCAGGAAACCTGCCTTTTCTATTATAGCTAGTTTTAAACTAGCCATAATCTTCTTCTGTTAGTTTTTTTTTCATATTATTTTCTTTTTTTGATTGTGTATCGCAGGTATAATCATTTGTTAATTGGTTTCAATAGTACAATCTTTGTAGAATAGCTTGATACATGCGTCTTCATCTTCAATGAGATTGAGCTCTAACGCTTTTTTTGGGTGTATCCGTATATGATCTTTATGCTCGTCAGGTTTGATCGTAACGTTTGGTTTGGAGGTGAATCTTTTGTGAAACATATGATAGACGAAATCAAGATCAGTATATCTTACATAGAGTTTATCGATATATGTCGCATCTTCCACATCTATCTGCGTCTCTTCTTTTGCTTCCCTTTTTATCGCTTGCAGCGGCGTCTCTCATTGATCAATTTTTCCTGCTGGCACTCCATAGGTATTTGGCTGCGGTTTATGATCTTGTCTGAGTAAAAGCAAAATCTCGTCCTTATATTCTATAAAACAGCTTACCACCTCAAATTTCGGATTGAAGTTTTCTGGCTTGTCTTTGGAAATCATTTTTAAGATATTTTATAAATAAGAAGCTTAGGAATTTAGAAGCTTAGGACTTTAGAAGCTTAGGACTTTAGAAGCTTAGGACTTTAGAATAATATTTTAAATATCTAATAATCTAAACATCTAAACGTCTAATGGTCTATTCAGTAATGCTTTGTACGGTGATATCAAAAATCAAATTTTTGCCTGCTAATTCGTGGTTTGCATCGAGCGTCACGTCTTCTTTTCCGACAGCGTATACGGTGAATGTCTGTCCGTTTGATGCCATGAGTTTCATGCCTTTTTCTAATTTTTCTGCATCAGGAATCTGCGCTTTTGGAACCTTGACCATATTCTTTTCGCTTCGTTCTCCGTATGCGTCCTTGGCTTCTATATGGATGGTCTTTGTCTGTCCTATATTCATGCCTTCGACTCCTTTATCGAATCCGGCGATCATTTGTCCTGCTCAGACTTCAAAGGTAAGCCCTTCATTGTAGTTCCTTCCTGACATATATTTTCCGCAAGCTTTAGCGATCTCTTCTATGCTGGTGTCGAAAACAGTCTCTTCGTCCAATCTTCCGATGTAATGGACGGTGACCTTATGTCATTTTTTTACGGTTTTCCCTGATTTTCCTTGGGTATCAGCTTTTGCTAGATAGTCTTTGATTGCATTTGCACACATGGTTCATGAAGTAGAAGATAAAGAATTTGTCGTTGTCGTCTCTTGTACGGGTTTTTGTCCGCATCCGGTGAGTCATACGATGCTTATAGCTAAGAAAGAGAGTACGATGAATTTTTTCATGTTCCTTGAGATATAAGGATAAAAAAGCGGCATGACTTTACATATTTTCTTCCTCTTTTCAAACGCTATTTTATCTTCATTTTTTTTTGCAAACGGAGCAAAAATCACTATAACATTTTCATATGCCATATTTTGGCTTTTTTTTCGCTCGATATCTCTATGATTTAGCATCTTACATCTGTCTTCATGAAATCATTGTTTTCCAAGTCTATTGTCAAAGGTG
>CAZWTC010000038.1:0-8946 GCA_964637175.1 uncultured Candidatus Peribacteria bacterium | reverse complement strand
CGAAAAAGATCAAGCCAGATGCAAATCCGACGAACTGTCGTTTCATTATGAATAATTTATTTATCTCACCTCATTCGCACATATGCATGTGACTCATTTCGGCTCGAATGAATTGGCTGCTTCGAGCATGGGGAGAGCTTTGTCATGCATCTGGCATTGTACTATAGTTGTTTTTTTATTGATTGAAAAAGATATCTAAAAAATTACTAATTCGTAATTCATTAATTCGTAATTATTTAATCTATTAATTTTTTAAAAATATGATAGTCCATACGCCGGTTTTGCTGGATGAGGTGTGTTCGTATCTCGATCCGGAAAGCAAACTCATCGTCGATTGTACGCTCGGTCATGGCGGACATGCTCTGGCGCTTTTGGCGTTGGCGAAAAATGCGAGATTGATCGGTTTCGATGTCGATGAACACATGCTCAAGAAGGCAGAGTTCAGAATGCAGAATGCAGAATGAAGTATTTCGAGCAGGATGGAATATGTCCATGGAAATTATTCAGATATAAAAAATGTTTTGAAGTGAGATAAGGCGGATTTTATCCTCAATGATTTGTGAGTGAATCTCGAGCATTTCAAAGCTGTGGAGCGTGGGTTCAGCATCAGAGGAAATGCGCCGTTGGATATGAGATTTGATACGTCCAAAGGGATGACGGCAGCTGATATCGTCAATACCTATCCAGCCGATCAATTGAAAACCGTCTTTGAACAGTATGCGGATTTTTCTTCGCCGAAAGCGCTTGAACTCGCTCAACATATTGTTACTACGAGAAAGCAAAAACCGATCGTCACCACTCAGGATTTCAAAGCTATCCTGAATGCATGCTGACTCGGAGATAAGGCGTGTACAGTGATTTTCCAATCATTGAGAATCGAAACCAATAAAGAGCTTGATAATCTGAAAATGTTTTTGTCCGCGTTTCCAGAAACTTTGAATTCAGCTTGAAGATGTTTGGTGATTACGTATCATAGCATTGAAGATAGGTTGGTAAAGCAGGCATTCGCTGCATTAGTCGCCACATGACAATATGTGTTGGTAACTAAAAAACCTGTGATGCCTAATTATAAAGAAGTGGCTAAAAACAGAGCTGCAAGAAGCGCAAAGCTGAGAATACTAGAAAGAACTTAGATTGGAGCGCTTAGACCTTAGATGAAATTTGTCTAAGTTCTAAGTACTAAGGTCTAAAGTCTAAGCTCTACAATCTTTATTTGTTTTGAAGTATGAGAACATTTGCTTTTATTCCCGGTCAAGTGAACAAGGTCTATACTTGAATCATCAGCAAATATAAACGCTACGATAGTATCGTTGAACTTTTTAAGGTTTCTGCATTATTAGTGTTTCTTTTTGTCTGCGGATTCTTCTATCTCTATTTCGTCAATCTTTCCTCCACCCGCTGATATTTCCTCAAACAAGCATCTCAAGAAATGACCGCTATCACCTTCAAATATGAGATCCTCAAAACTAAACTGCTTGATTATAAACAGCAGAATCGGGATGCTGTACAGTCTACCAGCTTCAAAAGAGACGTCGTCAACGTAAGCGCGGAAATCGTGAAAATCCCTAATGGCGTCCAGCTTGGATTCTTGCCAAATCAACTAACAATTAACAATTAACAATGTATAAAACTATTTTAAAAAATCCCTAAGATTTCGCTTAGGACCATGGCCCGCGGTAGCGGACTATTTTTAAAAATTATAACGTTTGCGACTCGTTCGAAGAATCAGCCTTTATTGAATTTATGTGGAAGCGTGTAGGATTATTCTTTATAATTATCAAATGTATTGCTTCATGGTAATGGTTGCCAACTTCTTACTACATCTTCACAAATAGGTGTTCCTGAAACAGAGTCATGGCAATTTTTAGCACAATAAACATAATTATTGTAGGCGTTTCATGCCATATTTATAGCCCATGATTTACAACCTTCATAATTTGTGAAGATTGGTCAATATACGATGTTAGTATCATCAGTTCATCCATTGTAATATGCACCTTGCCATGATGATTTATTACCACAACCAGATAGTAAAATAAATCATGGAACTAAAAATAATATTAAAAACATTTTTTTCATGTTCGGATATTTAACAAATAAAAATAAATAATTTCCTATAATATTTAGCTGCATGACGTCCCGCGAGTAGATCTGGCATTGCTATTAAGCTGGTGCTTTTTCTATTCTTTTTACTTAAAGTCTCATTTATACCCGATGAACATGTCTGGGCTTGGGCTTAGTTCATTATATTTTTTTAGAAATCTTTCTTCTTCCAGATAATATTTTCCTCAGAGATATTTATTCTTGTACGCCTTGATCGTCCTATAAAATTGTTCCAGTTTATTGAACAAGTGATGTCTTTTATAATCCTCAAGCATTTCCGATTCGCTATCTATCAATAGGAAAAATTCCACTAGTGTCGGTTTGCCTGGCAACAGGTGCAATCTTCTTTCTATCGCTTGCACTGCGATCTCCTCGCAATACAGATGCCCTGTGAGAAACAGAATCGCTCTCGCTTCGTTCATCTCTTCCCGACTCGACTTCTCTTGATTGATGATGGACTGATATCTGTTCCATAAGCTTTCAAGCTCTTCCTGGATTTTTTCGGGCTGCATCAGATAGGTGTATTTCATGAGCTGGATCATATACTATATTATATAGTAAACGGCGGATTTGCAAAAATATTATCTTTGTTCAATTCTTGCATGAGTTCATTTTGTTTTGTGTTAACATAGGCAGTCACTTCTTTTGAAAATGCCTTATTTTCTTCGATTATTTTGCTGTTTTCTGGATTTTCAAAGAAATCGTGAATGTCTTGTAGTCTTTTGTCTATATTTAACGCACTCATTTTCGTCTATGCTATAGTATAAAAAATTATGGAAGGTCTGAAGCTAAAAATTTATCTATTGTTTTGTATTGCTTGTATTTGTTTAGGTCTCATTTGCTCAAATTATTCGCTTGCAAGATTTTCTCTATTTCTCTTTTGCTTTCGTCTATCAAGTATTCTTTTTTTATTATTAGCTCTAAGGCATCGATTTCCTTCTTGGAAAAATTTTCCTTTGCTTGTTCTATATGGTTCATCAGTTGGTATATAATAAATAAAAAAATTCTCTATTTTTTCTTTTTCTCTGGTTTTTTCTTCACGACCTTATCCATGAATAATATTCCGTCCAGATGATCTATTTCATGCTGGATGATCACGGCATTGAATTCCTTATATTTCTTATTCTGTTTTTTGCCTTGGAGATCCAAGAATTCTACGGTGATGGCTTTGTGCCTTTTGACCATGCCGGTGCAATTCGGCAGAGAGATGCATGCTTCTTCCCGGAGAATGGTCTCTTGGGATTTTTCTATGATTCTGGGATTGATCATGATGGTCTCTCCGAGCAATTTATCTTTGGTCTTTTTTCTGTCTCGCTGACTGGTTGCGATGACTCTGATGTTTTCCCCTACTTGCGGAGCAGCTAGACCGACCCCTTTGTTCTGGTACATCAATATCAAGAGCTTATGACAAAATATTATCAATTCCTGATTGATTTCTTCGATCTCTTCGGAAACGCTCCTGAGGATAGGATTATTCATTCCGGTCTGAATTTTTTTCACGGGATAACTCATTGTTTAATATCACAAATTGATAAATTACGAATTACAAATTACGAATTGCAAATCTCTAAGCCTCTAATAATCTAAGCTTCTAGAAATCTAATAGTCTACTTCAGAGATAAGCAATAGGAATGTGAATTCAATATGTTTTGGTTTGATATGGCAGAAAAAACGTCAAAAATGTCCAGAATATTTCCCATTATTTTATTCCTTGAAAATCAAAGGCAAATAGTTAGTATTTTTTATTGTAAGTATTCAACCACGTAAGAAACACCGTTCTAGAAATTCTGTGGAGAGATGGCAGAGTGGTTGAATGCAGCTGCCTTGAAAGCAGCCGTTCGGGCAACCGGACCGTGGGTTCAAATCCCACTCTCTCCGCCATTTATCACTTGCATCTTGTATGATAAAATTTAATCGTGTAAACTATTTCAAGTTTGTTTTATCGTTATGTTTTATTGTGTTCTTTATTTTTGTTATCGCAAACGCAGATCTGTTTGACAAGGACGAAGAGCAATTAGCTATCAATTCAAGTTTCATTCAAGGTGATGATGGAGTTTCTTACGAAATCAATCTGGACAATATCAATGTCGATGTGGATACCAACAATAACGGTATCATCGAATATACTGTCCAGGACTGAGATACTTTACTCAAAATAGCAGGCGTTTTCTGAACGACTGTTTCTAGCATCAAAAAAGAAAACAACCTCAAAAAAGATTCATTGGAGGCCGGACAAGTATTGAAGGTCTCTAACCAAGTCGATGGTATCATCTATACCATGAAAGAAAAAAGCAATGTCGTCGTGTTTGCCAACAAATACAATCTCAATCTGCAAGATCTGATGACTTTGAACTATGTCCAAGATGAGACAGAGATTTTTTCTCCCGATCAGGAAGTGTTCATCAATATCACGAAAGAAAAAGCATACGAACTCTGACTTCTCGAAAAGCCAAAAGCAGAAATCATTCCAAAATCCACTATCGCTTATAGACCTACTATCAACAAATCCGGTAAGGTCGTCAGCAAGACCGTCAAGAAATGATCCACCGTGCTTGTCTCTGAAAATGATGAGTCGGATCCTGTAGATGTCAAAGGCACTATCATATCAAAGCGGACGTATACCAAAAAGATCAAAAACGGATTTGCTGTATGATATTGTACATGGTATGCAGCGATCATCAGTCCAAATATCTTCCCATATATCAATGAAACGACTCAAGACAGGCCATTCTGATGAGATGCTGTTAATCGGTGTGCAAACGCTAAAAAAGCAGGATTCAGCGTAGGCAGCAAACCTTCTGTCGGAGCGGTCATCGTGTATAAGAAGCTAAGATCAAGCGCCTGACACGTAGGAAAGGTCATCAATTACTATCCAGACGATGGAAAGATGATCATCAGAGATATGAACTATTTAGGAAAATTCGTAGTAACTGAACGTCGAGAAGATACCGACAATAGCAAGATCAGCTGTTATATCTACGGCAAATAGACTTTAGGAGCAGGATGAAAGGGAACAGGGAGCAGGTTCCTGTAACTTGTGACCTTCACCTTGAAAAAAACATATATATTTCTATAAGAGGTCTACTGTCACTGTATGGTGAAGTAGACTTTTTTCTCCAACGATCTTTATCCTTACATTTTATATTCTTTGCATCAAAAACAATGAGTTATTTCAATCAGAAGAGACTCTATTCTCCGAATTTCACGTGATGATCTTATGCGTCTTCATCTTCGCATAATCATTATGATCAACCGAATAAAAAAAAGAAAGTGATATTTCGGCTGCTTGCAGCATTTATTTTTTTTGCTGTCGTATTTGGGTTTTGGTTCACCAGAAATATATTGATCGGTTTGCCTGATGTCAGCAAGATCAAGGATATGGTATTCAACGAAGCTACGCTTATCCAAGATAGGAATTGAGAAATCCTTTATAAATTATTTGAAGAAAACAGGGAATATGTCCCGTATACCGGCATCTCTCAACATATGGTTGATGCGCTTGTGGCGCTAGAAGACCAACGTTATCGGCAACATAATGGTTTGGATGCGATGGGAATGATTAGGGCCGCATTCAGCGCTGTCCTCAATCCTGGGTCAAGAATTCAATGAGCATCAACGATTCCTCAGCAGCTAGTAAAGAATCTTCTTTTGACCAGAGATAGGAAAATCACCAGAAAAATAAAAGAGATCCTTTTGACCAGCAAGCTCAGCGGAGTATTGGAAAAAATGATCCGTAAAGAGAAAGGCAATCTGTCCGCTGCCGAGCTCCGCAAAGAAATGAAATACAGAACGCTTGAATTGTATCTGAATTATATGTCTTTCGGAAATAATGCATTTGGTGTAGAATCGGCTTCCAAGGCTTATTTCAACAAATCCGCAAAAGATCTGACTGCTTTGGAATCATCTATCCTGGCTTCCGTCCTCAAAGGACCATCATTATATAATCCTTATAAGAACAGGGATTTGGTTGTCGGTGAATTTGTCATAAAAGATAGATATGATAATCCTGTGCTCTTTTCCGGAGATGTCCAAAAAGTGGTGACAGAAAAGTTCACCCAAATCCTCAATGATGCAAATCTGTCTAACAAGAAAAGCAATAACGCTGTCATCAAATTCATCGATGGCATATGATCATTCACGATCACCATCTCCGGAAACGCCCTTGATGTGAAATATAAGAACGGAAGGAAGGATCTGGCTTTGGATAGGATGTATGAAGATGGCTATATCACCGAGCAAGAACTCAAAGATGCTATTATCCAAGGTATCACCTATGAATTCCGCAAAAATACCTTTCCTATAAAAGCCCCTCATTTCGTCCAATGGATCATTGAAGAATTGGAAAAGACCTATGGATCAGGCACATTGGCAAAAGGATGATTCATCGTCAAGACGACTCTTGATGCAAAGATCCAACAAGTAGCCGAAGAATCCATCATCGCAAACAACGCGGTTCTCCAAGATAATGGCGCCAACAATAGCTCCATGATTTATGTGGATACTAAAAATGGTGATGTGCTCGCTTATGTAGGATCCATAGATTATTTCAATACCGCTATCCAAGGACAGAATGATATGGTAAGAAGGCCTAGACAAACCGGTTCTTCTATCAAGCCGTTGATCTATGCATTGGCATTGGAAAAACTTCCTCTGACTATAGATACTCCTATCTACGATATTCCGTTCAAGATCGGCGCTGATCAACCGAATGATGCTGATGATAGATTTGAAGGATTATTGCCGCTCAAAAAAGCATTAGGACACAGCAGAAATATCCCTGCCGCTAAAGTATTCACTGCGCTTGGCGGTGAAGTGGTTGCTAAACCGTTTCTTAAAAGCCTTGGACTCAGCTGAATTTCAGATAATGTAGAATATGGGTATCCACTTGCTCTGTGAGCAGCTGAAGTGACTATGCTTGAGTTTGCCAATGCGTATTCTCATCTCACGACTTCCACTCCGGCAGTGATCAATCCGATCCTTGAAATAAGATCCAGAGATGGATCGATCCTCTACCAAAAGACCGGTCAAAAACTTCAGGATGAAGTCATCAAGCCAGGAATCATCTCTTTGATCTGGAAAATACTTGCTGATCCTGCAAATAGGATCCCGGGCTGGGAAAACAAGTTTACGGTTTCCGGACTGAAATATGCGCTCAAGACTTGAACGTCCAATGCAAAAACCGATAGAGGAAACCGTGCAAGAGATGGATGGCTTGCAGCGTATACACCAAGCAAAGTCATGCTTTTCCGAGCGGGAAATGCTGATGGTACGCCGATGAACACCAATGCTTTCGGTGGTACTATCCATGCAGCTCCTGTCAAAAAGATATTTTCTCGGTTATTGAAAAACAATTATATCGCCAACGGAGATATCCCTGAAGTGGATCTGATGGGCGTATCTATTTCCAAAATTTCCGGTAAAGCTGCCGGTCCTGCAACACCTGCCGGACTTGTCATAGGCTCTGTGAAATACAAGAATTCTCCAGGACTCGCTGAAGATGAAGGAGCGTCTGCCATCACTTTTGACGGCATGTGCAACGGACTTGTCAGTCCGTATACCGCACCCGCTGATGTAAAAAACGGATATGTGATCACGCCGACCACTTTCATGCCCAATGGCATGGATCTTGCTGAAATCACTCAACGATGGAAGGATTCGACAGCATTCGTCTCCGGCTGAATCGCTTCGACCTGAGGAGCTTTTTCTAGCGGAAGAGTCACGTATACCTTCAATAATATCTTTGTTCAGGCGCCTGTCCAGATGTGTCCAGGTAGAGATGAAAGGCCTGATGCTAACATCAAAGTCAGCCTTACTGCACCGAACGCCAACGCTACTATAAATTCCCAATTCACTGTTTCTTATTCCATTGCTGCGCCTAAGAACATCAGGAGGGTTTTGGTCCTTTTGAATAAACAGCAGGTCGGACTCTTTGAATATTCACAATGAACCACCAAAAATATCTCTGATACCAAGCAAGTGACTATCACATGAACAGGGTTCAAAAACGGAACGTACACCTTGGATCTTGTCGCTTTCGATTTTGCAGGATTCTCCAATAAGGCAAGTACGCAGGTCCAATTAACGCTTGGCGCTCCTTCTGTCACCACAGATACTGCAGCTCCTAAAGTCATGGAATCTGCTATCAAGATCATAAAAAACCAATCTGGCGCTTATGTGGTTACGCTTCCGCTTGATGAAGCTTCCGGGCTTGCACGAGGAAAAATCACCAGAAACGGCATCACGCTCTATGAATTCAAGAACGGAAATACGGCGAACTTCACTACGGACTCTCTCGGTCCTGTAGTCGTGAGCGCACAGGATACCTTGAAAAACACCCTCAATCAGACCATTGATCTCAATTCATATTTCACTGAATAATAGACGGGAGTGCTTAGGCTTTAGACCTTAGATATATGTTTATGTTTTTTTGATATATACGGCTGGAATTTCACATTCCAGCTTTTTTTGTTTCGTTGAAAAAACATCTGTATGTGAATTTTTTTTCGCATGTACCATAGAAAATCAATTCATTAATTCTGATCAGATTATCGTTTTTTTCCAATTTCTTCGTTTTACCTAAATAATCTGGATTGACTTTTTTTCAAAAAACTTTTTCTATATGGTACGTTTTGGTGAGTTTGAAAGCTTGCTACCTATACTAAAAATATCATAAAGAAAGTATAAAAAAGTCTTGCAATGACCACAGGAATTACTATAAAGAACTCCGCACAACTTTTTTCTACACGAAAAAAAGCGTGTTTATGATGTAGGTATTTAACAATAGTATAATATATTACGTTTATTATAAAAACAATAAATCTTTTTAAAGGCTAAAAATGGATG
>CAZWTC010000037.1:4946-9045 GCA_964637175.1 uncultured Candidatus Peribacteria bacterium | reverse complement strand
TGAATAGATTTAAGCCAATCTAAAGATATCGCAATCAACAACAGCCAGATCTACAACAATACCAAAGGCATACAGATAGGAGATTATAGTTCTGGATGTTTCGGCTTTTCTCTTTCAACCGGCACCGTAGAAGATTATAACAATACCATACATAATTCCACTATCTATAATAACATCTATGGTATCTATAGCGAGAATTGTTTTACATCGAATGATTGAATCAGCATAAGCTATACTTATACGTATAATCTCAATACTACACACATATATAACAACACCTATTGAATCCGGTCTGACAGCGCTGTACCCACAATCCCTTATTACTGAACATTGCAGATGTTTGCCAATACGCATATCACCTGATGAACAGCAAGCATTCTGACACCAGGAGTGTGAGCTCCTCTTTCTTCATGGACAGACGGACAACTGGACGAAACAGCAATCACCATGAGTTATGATCGAGCTACTAATCCGCAGAACGGAAGCGGACAATGGCTATTGAATCGATGAACCAGCATTTCCTCTTTGAGAGGCCCTATATCATCATCCATTTTCAATGTAACCAAAAGACCGCTCAGATATATCTTCTGAGGGAATATACCTAAACAAATCATGCCTGTGGCATATAAGACAAGTATTTTAGGAGAATTCGGCGCTAATGGAGCAGATTATACCACAACAAAATATATCACTGAACCTGATTCCAGTTTACCTCTCGATCAACAATTGCTCGTCAATCAATATTTCTGATCTTGATCACGCTATACTCAAAACTGGCAGACCAACTGATGTTCCCTTTCTGCTTTCCAAGTCAGAGTGCTTGATCCAGGAATATTCACGACGACA
Source organism: uncultured Candidatus Peribacteria bacterium (assembly GCA_964637175.1). Taxonomy (GTDB): domain Bacteria; phylum Patescibacteriota; class Gracilibacteria; order Absconditabacterales; family Absconditicoccaceae; genus CAJBLF01. Next base: position 8,199 of record CAZWTC010000037.1, on the reverse strand, counting down.
AACAATACCTTTGAAGATCATACCCTCTATCTCCTTACAGGCGGAGAATACATATCTTCACTGCCTTGATCAAGCGATTGATTTATCTTCAATGGCAATTGTATCGCATTGATAGGAACTGACGACACTAAGTTCGTCAAAGCAGGATTAGGGAATATGAACAGCATATTCTATGCCAGCAACAAACGCAATATCATCATCGACAATGTCAAAGTTGATGGGTTATATTATAGCGATCTTCCTTATTCTCCTGCAGCAAAGATAGGGATAAAGTTTGATGGTACGAGCAACAATAATACGTTCAACAATGTCCAAACATATAATTCCTCTTTATATGGAATCTATCTTGGACTAGGATCGCATCACAATACCATTATCAATGGACAGATATTCAACAATGCTATTGCCGGAATGTACCTCTATTACTCTTCCAATTATAACGTCATAAACAATAGCCAGATCTATAATAACGGCTTATACGGTGTTTGGTTTGCTAATGGGTCAAATAGGAATACCATGAACAATTTCCAAGTATATAATAATGATATCGGGATTTTCGCCGATCTCACTACCCAAGAAAATGTCGTCAATAGAGCTGCTATCTACAACAACAGCACTGCTGGTATCTATCTCAAAAACGCCTCCGGCAATATGCTCAATGACGTGAGAATATACAATAATGGTGTAGGTATCAAAGCGCTCTATAGCTCACTAGGAAATAAATATTATGGAGAGCTCTCTCTCTTTGATAACCGGTGAGGAAATTTTGATGGGACCAGTGGCAATGACACGTATCTTTCTCCAGGGACTGCAGGACTCTTTCCGTATGGAGGGGTTTTGAGTACAGGAAGCAATATGGCTTCATGTCTCTACGCCACCAATCCGATGATTTCCGGAACAGCAATAACATTGCTCAGCGGCAATTGTACCAATACAGGATATATTTCCGCTTTCCAATCACCATATGCCACTCATATAAACTATGCTTTTGGATTGAATGTATATAAGCAGAAAGTCCCTGTCAGATACACTAGCGGAAATTCGCTTATCCAGATCCCATCACAATATGACGCAAGCAAATATATCGCTGAATTCTTCGCTATCCGAGACACTACGCCAGAAAACGTACATTTCATAGGAAGCGGTGCAGCACCGTTGAATAGTCTCTATACTACTGAAGTATATACGGCTTGAGTGGTGAATATCGCTGTACCGGTGAGCATAAGTTTCACTCCGAACACAACGTCCGGATATCTCGTCGTCAGCGGAAATGCAATAGGGACCACCGGTATCATCAACAATGGAGATGCGATACAGGTCCGTCTCTTGACGCAAGCGGGATATAATCAAACCACTACAGGAACGATAACTATCTGAACGGTCACATCGACATTCACGGTGACCACGAGATGATTGAGTCAGACACCTACGACGTGATCATTCGCTTTCGCTAATCTCACGAGCATATCTACAAATACATTTACGGGAAGCACAGTCACTGTTGCAGGGATAGAAACCGGTGTTTCAGCATCTATCAGCTTCGCTCCGGCAAGCACTTCCGGACGATTGGAAATCTATTCAGGGACGACACTGATGAGCGCAGGAACCACAGGATTAGCAGTGGTAAACGGCAATCAAGTAAAGGCTATCGCGCAAAGCAGTTCATGATATGCACAAACCATCACCTGATATGTGACTATCGGTCTGTGAACATGAGCATTCACTATCATGACGAAATGATCTGATAGCGTTCCTCCCACAACTCCGACCATCACCTATCCGCTCAGCGGTCAAGAGCTCTTTTTTGTGACGTTTGAATGGACTGCCAGCACAGATACCGGTTCATGAATCGAAGGCTATATGTACGAAATCGCCGAAGACGCCAATTTCATAGATATCATCAATACCGGTTTCATAACCACCGTTACCTGAACTATGTGATCACCGAATAATGACTTTGATGTAACCAGCGACACGTATTACCGAAGGATCAGAGCAAGAGATAGGGACGGAAATTATTCTCAACGAAGCAGCAATACAGGATATTTTGAAGTGGTAGAATTCGATAATCGGGATTTTACGAATAAAGAGGATGCTAATCTTAGGACCTATTATGATTCCAATGAGATCACCCTTGAAGGCATCAAGGCCTGAGCCGTTGTCCGAGCAAGCGTTGACGAAAACGGAACGCTCTACAAAAACGGAAACGAAAAGGGTACCTGATCATATGTACAAAATGGCGATGATCTCTATATCACAGTAAGATCAAGCAATAGATATGACAAGAATGTCGCTTCGACGCTTACGATAGCAAATAGGACCTTGGAATTCAATGTCACCACTAAGCAAGAATCCGACAGTGAATGTACCTTATCAGACGATGACAAAACTACGGTACAGACCATCTTCGATAGCTTGGTGCAAAATTATTCCGGTGACGAGGATAGATTCGATGAATTCCTTACTACTATGAAAAGCATGCTTGCTGACGAAATCGATTTCACCAATGATTGCAATCTCCAATATCTGGAAGATCTCATCAATTCAGCTATCGGTGAAGGCGGGACAACAGTGAATACAGGAACGCACATCGCGCCGAACTGCAAGGAATACCCGGTAAGTTTTGATAGCACCAGAATAGCATACACATCTCCAGCTTTCCAAGTGGTCACTTTCTTCGCAAATCGCGACTCACTGGCAAGATATATAGATTCCAAAAACCCTGGAGACTGTCATATCAACACCTATTCGGCAGCATCGCGAGTCTTCACCAATACCAATTCCAGCAAACATATCGCGCCGAACGGGAAAGTATATCTGATCCAATTTGATAGCCAAGGCTATACCTCTCCTGATTTCAGCGTGGCGAAATATTTCAGCACCATCACCGCGCTTCGCAGCTATATCAGCAGCAAAAACCTTCCGCAAGAGATCCGAAGCCACGAAGTGGATACGAGTTTCACTCCGCAGATCTATACCGCTCCTAACGGAAAAGAATATACCATCTACAAGACCAACAGATGATATATGTCATACAAACTCCTCAAAGTCAGATACTTCTCCAGCCTCGCCGATATCCAATATTACATCAATAGCAACAACAAGAGATAGAATTTAAAATTTAAAATTATTCAAAGTATTATCTGATTCAAAACAACGTAAAGATCCCTGCATTTCGTGGGGATTTTTTATATACAGAATATACTTGATTTTCGTTGGACACTTCCTATAAACATCACATAAAAATAAAAAG
>CAZWTC010000037.1:0-4936 GCA_964637175.1 uncultured Candidatus Peribacteria bacterium | reverse complement strand
GAAACAACATCATGAACTATAAACAATTATTTAAACAAATAAAAAAGAAAAAATCTTTTTTGTGTATCGGGCTTGATCCTGACATCACTAAAATGCCTGTACATTTCGTACAGCTAGGAATAAGAACGATGGAAATTATTTTTGAATTCAATAAAGCTATTATCGATGCAACACATGATATTGCTGTTGCATATAAACCTAATTTGGCGTTCTATGAATGTCACGGTTTGGAAGGTATCAAAGCATTTGAAATGACTGTAAGATACATCCGCAATAATTACCCAGAAATCTTTATTATTGCTGATGCTAAGCGTGGCGACATAGGTAATACCTCAAAAATGTATGCTAAGGCCTTTCTTGAAACATGGAATACTGATGCAGTGACTGTAGCTCCATATATGGGCAAAGACTCTGTATCTCCTTTCTTGGAATATAAAGGGAAATGGGTTGTATTGTTAGCGCTTACCTCAAATGAGGGAGCAATTGATTTCCAATGGTATGGTGCTCACGATGGTGGTGGTTACAAAAACAGAGATCCACTATTCTGGGAGGTGATACAAAAATCAAAAACTTGGGCTAATCAGGACAATATGATGTACGTTATTGGGGCAACCAAAGCAGAATATTTGGAAAAAATACGCACAATTATTCCAAATCATTTCCTTTTGGTACCTGGTGTAGGAGCACAAGGAGGAAGTTTGGAAGACGTCGCTACATATGGTATGAATGAATCATGTGGATTAATTGTCAATTCTTCCCGTGAAATCATTTATGCTAGTGAAGTTAATTACGCTTTAGAAGCTGCAAAAGTTGCTCGTAACAAATACCAGCAACCCATGGAAAAATTGCTCCGTGAAAGAAAATTAATATAATAAATACTTTACTATCTCGCTCGTTATTTTTTAACGGGCGATTTTTTTAATACATCCTTCTGTGCATAATGGGATATACACACAAAAATATATAAAAAAGACGAATACGATTCGCCTCTATTTTCATATTTCTAAAGATTGCTTCGTGCCTCGCAATGACTAATGCTCTTCTAAGGTCTAAGCTCTCCTATCTAAGGTCTAATTAACTATTTTGTGCATGATACCGTTGAGCAACTTCGGAGCTCATTCGTCGGAATAACGCTTTGCGAGCTCTATCATTTCGTTGAGCAGGACTTCTTTGGGTGTTTCAAGCTCTTTCCGTTCGGTATATCAGAGAAGGAATATCGCTTGGTCCAAGGGATCCATCTGTGTATAATCAAATGTCTGTGCATACTGATTCACGTGTTCTTTCACCTCATCGACATAGTTCATGAAGGTCAATCCTACCTTGGATATGTAGTCGAAATCAATGTCTTCCACCGGTCGTTGATCGAAGAAACAGTCAATGAAATTTTTGAAATCTTCTAATGTATACAAGACTATGTAGCTTTTTATCTGATCTTTGAGCTTATCTTTTTCCTGATCGTACATTCACGCGTCTGTCTTGAAAATATAGTCGATGAATAACGATTCCGTAATCATCTTATCCTGCAAAAGCAGGTTAACAAAAAAACAATGCTGATACAAATAGGAAAGTACTATTTTTCTCGCATTGATTCTTGCTTTTATATTCATGTGATGGAAACTAAGGAACTAAAGACCGACTTCTATAATGCTGGATGCTAGATGCTAGATGCTTAATGTACAGTTTTTAATATGCTTTAAGCTTTATGCATCATGCTTCGTGCTAATTTCTCATTCAGTTTAAGCGTTTACCACAGTGTCTTTGCTTTTGCTCTTGATCGTCAACACCTGTTTCCCTTTGTAATATCCGCAGACAGGACACACTCTGTGAGAAAGCTTTTTTGCTCCACAGTTCTTGCATACAGAAATCTTGTACGTGTCTACCATTCTTTTGATATTTAATCCTTCCCAAGTAGAATGCCTTTGGCGTCCTTTGGCTTGGGAAATTTTCTTTTTTGGTCCGATTGTCATTAAGTAACGATAAAACGATAAAACGACTAAGCGACAAAACGACAAATCGATAAAGCGTTTAAGCATTTAATCGTTTAGTCGTTTAATCCAATTATTTTATATCCACGATAGTCTTGAGATATTTCCTTCCGTCGAATCTAGCAACTTTTTTCTTGCTGAAGACGACAGTCCCATCTACTTTTGCATGAATGGTAAAATCACTACCTTGAAAGGTATTTTTCCCACCTTCAAATTTCGATCCTTTTTGTCTGATGATGATATTTCCTGCGACAGCTTTCTGTCATCCGAATACCTTGACTCATCTATACTTTGGCTTCGAATCTCTAAGATTTTTTGCCGATCAACCGGCTTTTTTGTGTGCCATTTACTTTGTAACCATTAAACGATAAAGCGATTTATTTCTATGAGAAGAGTGTATAGTGATTTAGATAGTGTTTTCAAGCTTTACTTGTACGATTATCATCATTTTTTGGCAATCGGACTATCACTGAATATCTATTCCGTGATCTTTTCTGTAGATTTCACCTACTGGCAAGAGTCTTCCGATGATGACATTTGATTTGAGATCAGCAAGTTTGTCGATAGATCCCTTGAGCGATGAAGCCACCATCACTCTGATAGTTTCCTGGAATGATGCAGCTGATAGCCATGAATCCGTCTCTTTGGCGATATTGGTCAATCCGAGCGCCAATCTTTTCCCTTTTGCCGCTTTCTTTCCCTCAGCTTCAAGTTCCTTATTCACTTTGATGAATTCTTCGTATTTGATGTATGTTCCAGGTATGAAGCTACTATTTCCTGAATCTTCGATAAAGACTTTGGAGAATAATTGTTTCACTACCACTTCGATATGTTTGTCATTGAGATCCTGTCCTTGTGATCAGTATACTTTCTTGGTCTCTTTGATGATGTATTTCTGCGCTTCGAGATCTCCGACGATATTCTTGTATTCTTTGATGGATAATGCTCACGTAGTGAGTATTTCTCCCTTGAATACTTCTTCGCCATCCTTTTTGATCGGATTGAGTCCTGTCACAGATTTCACATATTCTTCTTGGATACCGAGTACGATATGATCAGCTTTGATCTCTAATATCTTTCATCCTTCTTTGGCTTTGAGCTTGCTCTTTCCTTTGGACGCAAACACTCCTCATTTTTTTATCTCTTCACCTTTTTTCACATCTACTTTATATCCGGCTTTGAGCAAATATGTCTTTTTCTGGTATTCAGAGACTACTTTCACATATTTGATTTTGTTGGTTTCGTAGAACAAGACTTTTCCATCGAATGGTGCGATGATAGCAGGAGTCTTTGGATCCCTGACTTCAAACAATTGCTTTACCCTATCTATACCTGTCGTCTGTTCTCCTCATTTTGCGACACCTCCTTCGTGGAAGGTATCCAACGTCAATTGTGTAGATGGTTCTCCGATAGATTGCGCAGCAATTATTCCTACCGGCACTCCTATTTCAACCATTCTTCTTGTAGAGAGATCCACTCCGTAACATTTCTGACAGATTCAGCTGATGCTGTGACAGATGAGCGGAGTCCTTATCTTCACTTCTTCAATTCCAAGCTCTTGCAAAAGTTTGACATTCTCTTTATCCAAAAGATCATCCTTGCCTAAAATGACATTCTTTTTCTTATCAAGGATATCTTCAGCAAGCACTCTACCGCTGATGACATTGTAGAAATTATCTCCCTTGAGCTCTGATTCCTGTTTTGTGAACGTAACATATTTGTCGGTACCGCAATCATGCTCTCTGATGATGACTTCTTGGGAAGCATCACACAGTTTTCTTGTAAGATATCCTGATTCTGCTGTCCTCAACGCCGTATCTGCTTTTCCTTTTCTTCCTGCGTGCGCAGAGATGAAGTATTCGATAGGTCTAAGCCCTTCAACGAAGGAATTTTTGATCGGAAGCTCGATAATCTCTCCTTGCGGATTTACTACTAATCATTTCATACCTGCAATCTGCGTCATATGCGTCTGCGAACCTCTCGCTCATGAATCCACCATCGTATACAAATCCTGTCCTGGTCACGTCATAGATTTGAGGCTTTCTTCGATCTTCTTTTTTACATCACTCCATATCTTGATGATGAACCTATGTTTCTCTTCTTCGGAAAAGAATCCTTTGAAGAAATATTTATAGACTTCATTGGCTTTGAGATCTCCGTATTTCAGTTCTTCCTCTTTTTCTTTAGGTACTTTCATATCAAGGATATTTACTGATGTCGCACCTAACGTCGCATATTTGAATCCAAGATCTTTGATAGCATCGGCGACATACACTGTTGTCTGCATATCACATTCATCGAATATCCTACTCAGCAATCTCTTGAGATCCTTGTTTTTGAGTTTACTATTGATAAATCTGATCTTCTCAGGAAGGATGGAATTGAATATCACTCTTCCCACCATTGTCTCGATCGGTTCTCCGTTATAATTCAGGATGATCTTATCTTTTACGAAAATCTCTCCGTTATCATAGCTATCGAGCACGGTTCCTATATCAGGGAATATTCCCTTGACCGGTTTCTTTCCCCATTCCTCTTCTGTCTTGTATTGAGGAGTCTTTGGATCATAAAAATCAGTAAGATGATAGACACCAAGTACCATATCTTGTGAGTGAGCAATAGTCGGTTCTCCTGATCATGGTTTCAAGATATTCTTGTCAGCAGCGATAAGCTCTCTCGCTTCCCTTTGCGCTTCGTCAGAAATCGGCAAATGGATGGCCATCTGATCTCCATCGAAATCGGCATTGAATGATGGACACACTAACGGATGGATCCTGATTGTCTTTCCCGGCATCAAGATAATCTTGAACGCTTCAATGGAAAGTCTGTGCAATGTAGGCGCACGATTGAGCAATACCCATTTATCCTTGATCACTTCTTCGAGAAACTTCAATGCGAGCGGAGATTCCTCTTTGATGAGTTTTTCAGCTTGTTTAGGCGTATATACGATT
>CAZWTC010000036.1:3847-9351 GCA_964637175.1 uncultured Candidatus Peribacteria bacterium | reverse complement strand
GCTATAACAAGCCAACAAGATGTAGTGAGATATCTTACGGCATCACTATTCTCCAACAAAGACCTTTCCTATGTCATGACAGAAAACGACTTGAAAAGCAAGAAATCGCCTAACACCACAGAAACAAAAAAAGATATCTCGGCAGAAACGCAACCGATAGAGACTCCGGAACAAAAATTTACAAAAAATCGGGAGATGCTTTCAGGAGACAAAAAATTAGATAGCGGCAAAAAATTATATGGCACTTTTGATACGAACAAATTCACCTACAACATGGATGAGAAAGATGCTGATATTATAGCATATCAAACGAATATCTTGAAACCTTTTGAGCTTATCCTGAGCGACAAAGACCAATATGCATTATTGACAGCCAATCTCATAGGCACTAAAAAAGCTGAATATGGGAAAGTCCTCACTGATTCGATCACCTTGGCAAATACATTACAGATGATAGATACAAGAGACAACAAAACAGCTGAATACGCGGATATCATAGGAAAATTGAAAAACACATGAAACACCATCTCCGTCACAGCTGATGCTAAGACAATAGCATTGCATATGACATGAACAGACACAGGAACGATAAAATTGTATCAAGAAGCGATGAATGACAAGACTACGATAAAAGCACAACGAGAAGAAAATAAGCCTTTAGCGTAAGCTAAATAGCTTTCGCTATTCTCTTAGCGATTCAGGTGCCTAGCGTATAGATAGGTTTTCGCATAAGAAGCAAAGGGATAATAATCCCTACAACGCTTCCCGCGATGATATCCGTCGGTCGATGCACTCCGGACGTCACTCTAGCAAATCATGTTACCAATGAGAATATGATCAGGATTCCTCCAAATCGGAGGAATTTTTTGTCCTTATTCTTTATCCCCCAGAAGAGCGACATCATGGCGATGCTCATGGTCACAGCAGCATGATCAGAAGGGAAACTGCTGCTTGGCAAAAACGCATTGAGAATGGTTTTGTTTTTGAGATCAGCCAATCACAAGACAACGTTAGGTCTGACCTTATCTACCAAAAATTGGATGGCGATATTCGAGACGAAACTGATCGCTATGCCAGCAACGATATATAATGCTGATATCTTGTATTTCAAACCTTCTGCCGGTGATTTTTTGCTTTTTATTCGTCAGTACACATACAAAGCCAATAAGTAGACAGGATAGGTGAAAACGAATATATCAGCCAAGATAGGGATCCGATATGACCAAAAAATACTGGCTTGCATCCATGCAAACAACGATTTCAAAAGATTGACTCACCACTGAGGCTCTACGATTTTAAACATAAAGACATATACAAAATATAAAAGTCATTGCGAGGAACGAAGCAATCTTATAATAATTGTTCATATAAATCATTCCAATCCTTATTTATTATTGCTTCGCTTTGCTCGCAATTACATTAGCATTATAGTAATTACAGATATGTTTTAGTTTACATCACTCGCATTTCGGCTTTTTAGCGGTGCAGTAGTAACGGCCGAACAAGACAAGTGCGTGATGCGCCAAGTCTTTGTACTCATCTGGTATGCGCTTTTCAAGCAGTTCTGAAGTCTTTTCTGGCGTCGTAGTTTTCACCATGCCAAGCCTATTGCTCACTCTATGGATATGGGTATCTACAGCGATATATGGTTTATCATATAGCACATGAGCTATCAATTTTCCTGTCTTCACGCCGACTCACGGCAACTTCATCAATTCTTCAAGCGTATCCGGTATTCAATCCTTATATTTTTTATTCTGCATTCTGAATTTTGCATTCTGAATTATTTTTGTTGTTGCAAAAATATGTTTCGCCTTGGAATGATAGTAATTGATGGAATTGATGCTGCGTTCGAAGTCAGCAAATCCGATCTTCAAAAGGTCTTCAGGATTTTTTATTTTTTTGAAAATAATATCTGTCGTCTTGTTCACTTGGATATCTGTCGCTTGTGCGGAAAGCATCACCGCAACCATAAATTGAAAAGGAGTAGTATAGTGAAGCTCGGTTTCCGGGCTAGGAAAAAGTTTTTTGAGATAGGTAAATATGATAGCAAATTTCTTATTCATTCAACATTCAACATTTAAAATTTATCATTTCCGCCCATGGCGGATTAGTTCAGGGTCGGTAGGAATCGAACCTACGCTACTGGCTTCGGAGACCAGTGTGATACCATTTCACCACGACCCTATACCTTATATCATTACGACTGATTTAAAATTTATAATTTAAAATTTAAAATTAGTAATTAGGTATTTGCCCTCCAGACTGCATATTCAACACGCTTAGCATCAATGCAGTGCTTGATCATCTGTTCATTCCTATTGAGGCTAGAGACACCGCTTTTTATTTCCAAAAAGATTATTTTATTCAGATTTCCTTTCGAAAGTCCATCCAAAACGAGATAATCGACTCCTTTTCACAAAAACACCAGATCTTTGTATGAATAAGGGAAATTAGGAAGCAGAGGAGCTATCTTTTCATGGACATGACCGAGCACGACATTACGAGACCTTGTCACTGCATCGCTTCTTTGCTTTTTGAGTCTAATCATGAAGTACAATCTTGCAATGAGATATCAGACCAAGACTCATATAATCACTCAGATGACAATCAATCAAAGATCAGGATTCATGCTACACGACTTACATGATAAAATAACAAAAAGCATACCATGATGCATGGCGAGTTGTTCCAGTGTAAAAAAAACAAAGCAAAAAACAACCTGAGTCTATTTTTATTGTTAAAATAGAAAAACAATAAATAAGTCAATATATTTACTGAATAGCTGATGCACGATAATGCTTAGCTGATTTTTTACCGGTGATTTTTCCTCAGAAATTTGCATATTTTCCTTCAAAAGCATGTTTCAATGATTTTGATTGAAAAATGGGTAAATTTCTCCTCAGAAATTTGCATTTTTTTGACTTTTCAAGTATAATTATCTAGGACTCTAGATTTTAGATCCTAGATGCAAGAACCATATAGCAATTCAACAATATTGTTCATATATCATGCATCATGTATCCATTTATTTATATTAGTCATTTAGTATGGTTGAAATAGATTATAAAGCAAAATTAGATGAAGCAGTTATCCAATCAGACGTGGTGAAGATTTTTGATAATCTGTTGACCGTAGCGGTAGAAGCAGGCGCATCAGATATCCATATAGAACCTTTGGAAAACTATTGCAGGATGAGGATAAGGATCGACGGAATACTTGAAGAGCTTGTCCAATATCCCAAGAATCTTCATGAAAGCATCATCTCAAAATTCAAAATCGAATCAGGACAGATGAGACCTGACGAAAAAAGGATCCCTCAAGATGCGAGAGTATCAAGCGTGACATTGACGAACAAAGAGATAGATCTCCGTGCCAATACATTCCCAAGCGTTTGGGGCGAATGTCTCGTGATGCGTATCGTGGATAAGTCGAAAAAGATTCCGCCATTGGAAGAATTAGGAATAGAAGGAAGCAACAAAGATATCATTTTCAGACATCTGGATTATCCGAACGGTATCATTCTCATGACCGGACCTACCGGTTCAGGTAAGACGACGACATTGTATGCATGTCTCGATTATGTGAATACCACAGAAGTGAACATCATCACCTACGAAGATCCAGTAGAAAACAAAATGCCGGGACTCAATCAAGCGCAGATCAGATCAGATATAGGATTTTCATTTGCAAACGGACTCAGATGAGGATTGAGGCAAGATCCTGATATCATGATGGTGGGAGAAATCCGTGATAAGGAAACGCTTGATATGGCTATGGAATCAGCTATGACGGGACATCTCGTCTTTTCTACCGTACATACCAACTCTTCATCAGAGACGATTACGAGAGTATATAATCTCTGAGCAAAACCATATATGCTGGTAGGTACCTTCAATCTCGTCATGGCAGAAAGATTGGTGAGAAAAGTCTGTGATCATTGTAAAACACAGATATCCGTTGTCGACAATCCTAAATACAAATTTGCCAAGGAAAGCTTCAGGAACTTTGACAAAGAAGCGCTCAAAAAAGAGATACTCAGCAGAGGGATAAATCAACAGCAATGGAATGATTTCATCAATAATGGAATGATTTATATCGGAAGCTGAAAGAATCCAGGAACAGAAGATAAATGTCCTGTCTGCGGTTGAAGCGGATATAAGGGCAGAGTCTGACTTTTTGAAATGATGGATTATACCGATGAGATAAAGAATCTTCTCTTGGAAGGGAAATCAGCGTTTGAAGTAGAAAATCTAGCGCTACAGAGAGGAATGATCAATCTGGAAAGAGATGGCGTATTCAAAATCATAAAAGGCATGACGACACTTGATGAAGTCTATAGATACGTCAAAGCGAGATTCGACAAATAAACCCAAATACAAATTACAAATTACTAATTACGAATTAAAGTTTAGAAATTAAAAATTGAAAAATTTACATTATAAACAGGTCATGGAAGTCAGTAAATTAAATTTTTTCGAGAGATTTATCATCAAAAAGTTTTTTGCTCCAAAGCTCAAACAAAAGACCAATTTTTTCAGATTATTGGCGGTGACGCAAAGAGCAGGTTTAGGGCTTAGAGATGCACTATTTTCTATAAAAAATTCTGAAACGAATAAAGGACTGATCATGATCATCCAAGATTTGATTGATTGATTGACGCAATGATATACCTTTTCCCAAGCGATGGAAAATCACGACTATTTCTTCAAGGAAGAAGAGATCGCATTGATAAAATCAGCTGAAACCATGGGTAATCTTCCGGAAATCCTGGATGAAATCGCCGTAGAGCTGGAAAACTCGCAAAGGATCAATGGAAAGATAAAAAAAGCGATGACCTATCCGATCGTTCTCGTTGTCTTTGCCGTAGTCGCAGTTACTATACTGCTTATCTACGTCATCCCGACGATAGTGACCATGTTTCCTGATCAGCAATCATTACCGAGCATTACGAAATTCATGATGAATGCATCAGGATTTTTGCAGAGGACACGATATCTCATCATCCTGATCATCATAGGAATAATTTTATTGTACAGGTTTTTGTACAAATATACGCTTCCATTCAAGATATTCATTGATAAGCTCATGGTCACTTTGCCTGCTGTTTCAGGGGTGGTAAAAACATATTACATGTATAGGTTCTCAAAATTGCTCAGTCAGTTGTATAGTGCATGAGTAAGTCCCATCATTTCGCTTAAGCTCATGGGAAGCACATTCACAAATTTTTTCTACAAAAAAAAGATCATGGAGATCAAGGAAAATCTGAATACGGGATTTTCATTCGCTGAATCGATGGAATGATCGTCATTGTTTGATCCGATATTGGTCCAGATCATTCATGTAGGTGAAGATACCGGAAATATCACTGAAGTACTCAAGAAAATGGCCGATTTTTATCGTGATATGCTCCAGACCAAGATAGATATCCTGATGGATCTCATACAACCGTTGCTCATGGCAGTGATTGCTGTCGTGATAGGGGTGATCGTATGATCGATCTT
>CAZWTC010000036.1:0-3747 GCA_964637175.1 uncultured Candidatus Peribacteria bacterium | reverse complement strand
CTCATGCTTACGACCATCATAGCATTTCAGCATGCGGCGCAAGCACAAGAGGTGGGCGTAGGAGATATCGTATTTGAAGAGAACGATGTACAAATCGTAGAGCATTCTTTCTTGATGAACGAGCTGAGCTATACTATGATCAGGCTTCATCTATTCCTGGCAGAAAAAGATATCGCAATAGCTGAATATGAAGGCGATGAATTGATGACAATCAAAAGATTGGAAGAGCTGACTAAAACAGACATCATAGAAGTATTGAACATATCAGCGAACAAAGAGGAAGCATTGACGAAATACCTTGCAGATAGCGATCAAGCCCTGCAAAAATGAGATGCTATCGCCACATACATGAAGCAAGATATGCAGCTATTGAAATCAGATATGAACGCATGTCTGACAGAAAAAAACGTGAGCGATAAAGCATATTTCGACGCTATAGATAGATATGATCAGAGCATCATGGAGACATCGCTCAATGATTCCATCAGCTACGAGAATTGTGCTGCAGAAAATAGGATCCAATACAATGCCAAAACCAGCATTGTCCAAAAACTAGTGTTCTATCTTTGAGTTTTACAGAAAAAATATGATGTCCTTTCTGCCAAACAAGAGATCTTGGCCAAAAATTTTGAAATCTTCAGAGATAATATCTTGCCTGATCTCAACGAAATCGACGCATTATTGAAACAATATAAATTTTAAACAGGACAAGGGAGCAAGGAACAAGGAACAGGTGAGAAAATCAGAATAATCTGTTCCTTGAAACCTGTAACTTGTTCCTATAACTAATATTGAAGTTCACCAACAAATATCTAAGCTAGATTCAGGGTGTTTATCCTGAAATATTTTTGTATATGGAAATAAAGCATACCAGCAAAAAAACCAATCATCTCTTTGCTATCATTGCCTGCATATGATTGCTATTTTCCTGTATTTCCATCATCAGAGCATTCAATGAATGAAGTTTTTTTGACGCAGTATCATGAGACATACCGACAGATACCAAAAGCGATTTAGGCAAAAAGATAGCAACGATCAAAGATACCATGGTAGCGAATCAAGCTGTACAGAAGCAGGAATACGAAAAAGCATTGCAGCTGATCAGCTGAACGACAAGCGAAGATTATTATAACCGTTGAACCATTCAGACGCTGGTAGCATATCAAAACGCGCTGCAAAGCGATATTTCATGACTTCAGAATGCGCAAGCATTCGCAGCCCAAGCGCAGCAGAATTTCGATATCGCCAAAAAGCTATCAAGCTCCAAAGCCATAAGCGATGCCATCACCGACAATCAAAAGACCATGGCCTCATTATCTACCGTCATTGACATAAAAACATGTTACGGAATAGGGCAGAACATCTTAACAAGCATGACTGACATCACCACGACCATTCAGCATATCAAAGATACATTGGCTCAAGAGGAGACCTATATCGCCAAAAGGAAATCCAGTCTGGACGCTGCATGTTATCAGAAATTGCTTGCTATCGTGGACAGCAGCAAGGAGCAAGTCGGATTGCTGCAATTGCAGATGGAAAAGAATTATACGACATATACATCTGATTTTTCCGACAAGATAGAGGATCCAAAAATCTGCATCCAGACTCCTTACGAAAACATCCTTCCTTCCATGGCCAAAGGAAAACGTGGACTGGAAGAATATCAGCAACAGCATCTGCATACGATAGAAGCGCTTACCAGCAATGACAGACAAAGCATAAAAGAGCTTTGCAACTCGACCAAAAATGACGCACAGATCAACCAGGATATAGAAGATTCCGTACAAGAATTATTGCAGAAGCTGGAAGACAACAAGAAAGAGAATCAACAGCAGGAAAGAGCATCGAACGAAGTGAACTATAAGGATTTTTTCGATGAAGATGAAAAGAAAGTATTGCAGGATATGGAAATCATCAATCAATGATGGATAGATACCATCCTGGAAATAAGAGGCAAATGAAATTATACTCCAGAAAGATATATCGATAGTATGTTCAATCAATTCTACGGAAACTCAGGAGACTTCATCAATCTGCATAAATAGAATTTAGCTCTTAGACCTTAGACCTTAGACAAATTTTTAATCATTTTATCGCGAAGCTTTTATCAATTTATCATCGAGAATGTTATCACTCAAACAACTATCAGTTCACGTGGACGACAAAGCAATCCTGAATAACATATCCATGGATTTTGAGTTGGGAAAGAATTATTGCATCATCGGCAAAAACGGATCAGGAAAATCATCATTAGCTATGACCATCATGGGACATCCCAAATATAAGATTAAGAATGGAAAAATAAGAATGAAGAATGGGAAAGAAGATATTGATATATTGCATGTAAGTCCCTATGAAAGAGCGAAGCTTTGAATATTCCTGGCGTTTCAGCATATACCGGAGATCAAATGAATCAAGCTGTTTGAATTCCTCAGATCGATCTATGACGCGAAAAACGAGACCACGACATCATTCCTTGCATTCAAAAAAATCATAGAACCGCTCATGAAAGAGTTATGAATATCCATGGATTTTCTCCGAAGAGATCTGAATGTCGGATTCAGCGGAGGAGAAAGGAGAAAGATAGAAGTATTGCAGCTCAAATTACTTCAGCCGAAATACATTTTTTTGGATGAGATAGACAGCGGATTAGATGTCGATGCATTCAAGTCCGTCGCGAATATGATGTCAAAACTCAATCACGATAAGAATAGCTTCATCATCATCACGCATATCTTCGACATCCTGAAACATATTCCCGTCGATCATGTCTATATCATGGAAGAAGGGAAAATCGTCCAAGAATGAAATCAGGATCTTATTGAAAAAATAAAGAAAGAAGGTTTTACTGATATAAGCAAAAAGTAATGGAAAAAATCATTTGTGTCCGGTGAGATAGTATCACCATGTGATTTCGAGATATGGAAAAATGATGACGAACTTCTCGTCTACACAGTTATCTATGACAAAAATTTCTAAGAGAAGATGCTGATTATAATGTAGTATATAATTTGGGTATTGACGGCGATACAAGCACGTGAATGCTTAAAAGATTCGATATGGAGGCTGAGGCAAGAGAGCCGAATGTTGTCATCTTTGCCACAGGCGCAAACGATTGCGATTACACTGCTGGTCGTAAGTATCACGTTTCTATGGAAACTTTCCATGCCAATATGGTTTCTTTAATAACACAAGCTAGAAAATTCACTGACAAAATAATCATAATATGACTTATTGCATGTGACGAAACAAAAACTATTCCTATTCCACGAGCACCAGAACTTTCTCAGGATATGGAAGGCATCACCTTATATAATAACACGCTTAAAGAAATAGCTGAACAAGAAAAAATATTGTTTATAGATATGTTGGATGTCTTAGAGAACAAAGATTTGGAAGATGGTATGCATCCGACAGCACAAGGTCATGAAAAAATGTACATCAGGATCAGAGATTTTTTATTGGATAAAAAGATTATATAATCATCATGGAATATCTTACCTGAACAGCATACACACAAGCAGAGGAGTTCATGCTACATGCAAAGACATTAGCAAAACATTCATATTGCCTGCGCAATAGTTGTGGAAGCTGCATCGTGAAAGATAACAAGATTATCTGAGAAGGACGGAATTCTCCGCCAAAGAATAAAAAGATAGGAACCTGCGTCAAAGATACATTACCGGATGATTTCAAATCGGATAAGACATGTTGCATCCATGCAGAACAAAGAGCGATTATGGA
>CAZWTC010000035.1:0-9439 GCA_964637175.1 uncultured Candidatus Peribacteria bacterium | reverse complement strand
CAATACCGAGACGAGGCCTTTGTATCAATGAAGGACGACATCGCAGGATTTGCTGAAGGCAGGAATCGCCGATACCATGATCACCGACGATGCTGCGCCGTTTTTCGTAGATAATGTTTATGAATCAGATATTGATATCGATATGGTAATCATCGGTTCTGATGCGATAAAGATGGACGGAAGTGTGTACAATAAAGTGGGGAGTTTCGCTATCGCATTAGCAGCTCGGCATTCCAAGATCCCCGTTTATGTGGTAGGCAGCCTGACAAAAATCGATGCGGAAAATACCATAAAAATAGAACAAAGATCTGGAAAAGAACTCCGATCCGACGCTCCGAAATGACTTGATATCATCAATTACGCATTTGACATGGTTCCCGCAAAATTCATCACCGGCATCATCACCGAATACGGAATCATCAAACCCAAAGATATCAAGAAAATCGTGAAGAAAGAATATCCGCGGATGATGAAGTAAAATTTGTCAAAAGATAAAGAATCAGTATAATAAAATATCGTTTTATTTTGTATATGAAGAATTGCTATGAAGAAAGAAATAACGAAATTTGAAGCAAATGTGCCTGACTTGAAAAAGTCGGAGAATTCAGTTGTATCAGAAATGGCAATAAATGATTTTTATAAGATAGATTGGCAGAAGGCATTTGGGATGTATGCGGGAATACCATACGACAATCCTCCTGAATACGATAAATATATGGATGATGAGTGAAAAATAGACGTGGATAAATTCATTATTAATGAACGGACAGTTAGAGATGAAGAGAATTTTGAGAAGATTATCAAGGATCCAGAAAATTTGTTGTTCAAAAAACAAAAAGCGTTGTTTACAAAATACATGGATCATGAGGGTAATGTTAAAATAGAGGAACTCATGGATGATATGAAGGACGGTGTGGATAGAAATTTTGATTCGATGATTATAGCACTCAAAAATGGAAAAATAGACGAAGCATGATTGGAAAGAGTGAGACAGGCTGCCATAGACGCGATATTCATAAGGATAGAGAAATTAGATATGGTGAAATTCATTACCATTATTGATTATTTATTTCCATTCTTGTTTTCATCAGTAAAGGTACAGCTTCAATTGCCTGAAATCCTGCAAAAAAAATACTTGCAGTATATTCCGACCCACCTGAAAGAGAAGGATATTGAGAGAGAATTGACGAGTATTGCAAATCAACAAAGATTCCCTGAGGATATTAAGAATAAACTCATACAACAGGCAAAAAAGTATATGTGAGAAAGATTATTTTATCGAAAGAGGATAGTGACACAAGATAGACTCCCAATAAAGACTCATAATACTATGTTTTCCAAAGATATCTATGAGGCATTGGAGAATAATGATAAAAAACAGTTAAACACATAATATTTATTTCTTATACATAAATAAAAAATGACTCTTCAAGAACTCTTAGCTACGCTCAATTCACATCAAGCGGCTTATGTAAATTTAGACCTCAAGGATCCGCAGAATGGCGAATATATGCTCTGCGTATTTCATTTGATCCCTGGAGGAAAATTGAATATCCTGCAAGCAGCATGCGAAGTATCAGCAGAATCGAGCACCGGGACAAACTTTGCGGTGCAGACCGAGACGCCGTTTTCTCGTGAGATGAATGCTCTCGTCTATAAGATTGATCTCGAAAAGAATTTGGTACGGATAGCATATCCGCGAAGATTATTCGATCGTGGAGGGAATGTCCAGAATATCCTGACGTATATTGCAGGAAATGTATTCGGCATGAAAGAGGTACAAGCGTTGAAATTGCTTGACGTCCGATTTCCGCCAGCGATGCTTGAACAATATGACGGACCAAGCTATACCTTGGATGATATGAGAAAATATCTGAACGTGTATGAGAGACCTATTTTGTGAACGATCGTAAAACCGAAAATGGGATTGACCTCAGCAGAATATGCTGAAGTGGCATATGACTTCCGAGTCGGAGGCGGCGATTTCGTGAAGAATGACGAACCGCAGGCAAATCAGGATTTCTGTCCTTATGACAAGATGGTGAAGCACGTCGCTGAAGCCATGGCAAAAGCCGTCAAAGAGACTGGACACAAAAAAGTGCATTCATTCAATGTTTCTGCAGCAGATTATGAGACCATGATCGCAAGATGCGAGATGATCGTCAATTCATGAATGGAAAAATGATCATACGCATTCCTTATCGACGGAACAACTGCAGGATGGATGGCAGTCCAGACCCTTAGAAGAAAATATCCTGATGTCTTCATTCATTTCCACAGAGCGGGACACGGCGCATTTACCAGACCGGAAAACCCTATCTGATATACGGTATTAGTGCTTTCAAAATTTGCGAGATTGGCAGGTGCTTCAGGTATCCATACCGGAACTGCCGGTGTAGGAAAAATGGCAGGGACGCCGGAAGAAGACGTGACTGCAGCACATAATATTCTCCAATTAGCGGCTGATGGACACATGTTCCATCAATCACGAGGGACTATTCCGGAAATCGATAAGGATTTGGTCAAAGATATCCAGGAAGATGTTGCGCATCATGCGATATTACAAGATGATTCACGGAGAGGGATCAAAAAATGCACGCCGATTATTTCAGGAGGGCTTAACCCGACATTATTGAAACCGTTCATAGATGTCATGGGAAATATAGACTTCATCACGACGATGTGAGCTGGTTGTCATGCGCACCCGGGTGGGACGCAAAAAGGCGCAACAGCCTTAGTGCAAGCGTGCGAGGCATATAAGAAAGGAATAGATATCCATGAATATGCCAAAGATCACGAAGAATTGGCTCAGGCAATAAGTTTTTTTGAGTCCAATAAGAAAATAGAAGATGATGTCATTTAAAAAAATAAAACGTTGATAGCAAAAAAAGATAGCAAACTTCGTGAAATTGTATATTGGACGAATACCGATGAAAGATGTATATGAATGTCGATGATGATGTGAATGAATCGGTAGAAAAAAAGGAGAATAAGCCGACAAGGCATGCAGAAAGAGCTGAAAGCAATTAATAGATCAAAATACGTACACGGAGATTTTTATTCTTATATATACCAATGAAAAAAACAAAAACAGCAGGCAAGGCTATGTTTACCGCAAAAACCAAGATCATAGATATCCATGAAGGGGAAGATCTCTCCGTATTGATCAACGAGCAGGATGCTTGGGAAGAATGAATCACGAGCATGGACAAGGTTTCGCTTGTATATGATGATAAGGAATTTGTCTTTGATGTGAATCTTTCGTCTCGTCTTGTGCAGCGTGGAGAAGTAGGGATTTATGAAGATATCAAAGAGAAATATGGTATGAAAGGCGGTCAATTCGTCACCGTAGCATTCACCAAAAACAGTTCAGAATCCCTGGATGCGCTCAAAAAATGATTAAGCGGCAAAAGGCTCAATCAACAAGAGATGTTCGCAATCATGAAAGATATTTCAAATAACCGTTTCACTGACATCCTGACGACGTACTTTTCTGCGATGGGATTTTTCTTTCCTTCCAAGGATGAGGATCTCTATCGGATGGCGAAAGCTATGGCAGAGACAGGCGAGATGCTTCACTTCCCTGGAGTTGTCGCTGATAAGCATTGCATGGGAGGCGTGCCGGGAAATGAGACGACGATGATCATGATCCCATTGCTTACGTCATTGGGGATCAAGATGCCGAAGACATTTTCCAAAGCGATCACGACGCCTGCAGCAACCGGTGAATGTGTCAGCGTGTTGATGGATATCTCTTTCAGTAAAAAAGAGATAGAGGATCTGGTCAAAAAGAATAATTGCTGTTTGGTCCGAGGAGGAGGGCTGGATTTAGCGCCGGCTGATGAAAAATTGATCAAGGTCGCATATCCCTTATCCATGCAATCATACTCAAGGACGATCGTCAGCATCATGGCAAAGAAATATGCGATGGGGATAAACCATTCGCTCATCGATATCCCTGTCTGACCCACAGCTAAAGTGCCGGATATGAAGACCGCAAAATGGCTCAAAAGAAAATATGAATATGTCGGCAAAAAGCTCGGCATGAAAGTGCATGTAGAGATGACTCCTGCATTGCAGCCGATTTGAGCAGGGGTGTGAGCAGTATTGCAAGTGAGAGAAGTCTTGAGAGTCTTGCAGCAGCATCCCAAAAGACCTATGGATCTCGAAAAAAAAGCTGTCTATCTTGCATCCAAGCTCATTGAACTTGTCGGTATGGCAAAAGGCAAAGATGCAGAAAAACTTGCGTACGGACAGCTCATCAGCGGCAAGGCGCGAGCGATGATGCAGAAAATCATTTCAGCGCAACACGGTGATCCCAAAGTGCTGTCTGAAAAATTGGAACTAGCAAAGATAAAAAAAGATATCGTAGCGGAAAAGACGGGAACAGTGAAAAATATCGATATGAAGATCGTGAATGTAGTCGCTAGAACGCTCGGTTCGCCGCTGGATTTGCAAGCAGGATTGTATCTGCACAAAAAGCTTGGTGAAACCGTAAAAAAAGGCGAAGTGATCTATACGATGTACGCCAACGATCAAAGCAAAATCAGATTAGCAAAAGAGATGCTGGACGAAAAGAAAATGTACCTTATTAACTAAATGATAAATGATAAATGTTAAATGTTGAATGTTGAATGTTGAATGTTGAATGTAGGACTTTGTATATTTATAGACTATTGTGATTACAATAGTTCATAATAAGACAAATACAATCATTAAACATTAAGAATTAAGAATTCAAAATTAGTTTTTAATTTGATAGATATGTCTATGAGCAGTATCATAATGACCATAGGACCAGCGACGAACAGCGAAGAGCAGCTTATCAGATGCTATCAGCAAGGCATCAGGATATTGAGGTTCAATTTTCCTCATTACACCAAAGAGACGACGAAAAGAGATATTGCTGTCATCCATCAGGCAGAGGAAAAAGTCGGCGGAAAATTCCAATTGTTGCTCGATACTGCAGGACCGGAAATCAGGACAGGATTTTTAGAGAAACCTATCAGTTATTCGATGTGAGAGATTTTCAATATATATATCAAGGAAAGCGATCGTGATCCGAAATGACTATTCTGCGATTATCCTTCATTGGTCCATGATGTGAAGATCGGAGGAATCGTGAAGATAGACGCAGGATTGCTCGAAGCTGAAGTCGTAGAGAAAAAGTCAGAATATATTATTGTTAAGGCATTGAATATGTTTACTGTATGATCCAGAAGACATATAAATTTACCAGGCATCCACTACAATTTGCCCGGTATCACCGAAACAGACAAAGAGAACGTCCTGCTCGCTATCCAAGAAAAATTCGACTCTATCGCATTGAGTTTTACGAGAAAAGCCGATGATGTGATTGAGCTGAGGACATTGCTCAAAGCCAATGGCGGCGAGAATATCAAAATCATCGCCAAGATAGAGAATCAGGAAGGCGTGGATAATATTTCGGCTATTACCGATGCAAGCGATATGGTGATGGTCGCTAGGGGAGACCTAGGAACTGAATTGCCGGTAGAGACTATTCCAATGCATCAGATGAATATCATCAAACTCTGCAAGATAAAAAATACGCCGGTCATCGTAGCGACGCAGATGCTGGAATCCATGATCACCAATCCCGTACCTACGAGAGCGGAAGTGAGCGATATCTTTTACGCGGTCCGCGAAGGCGCTGACTATGTGATGCTTTCAGGAGAAACCGCAATCGGCAAGTATCCTATCGAGTGTATAAAAGTGATGAACAAAGTGATCGATGAAGCGGAAAAATAATATGCATAAAGAATTTATCTCATTGAAAAAAATATATGAAAAAGATTTCAGAAAATCATAATATGAATGATATCATATCCAGCAAAAAATCTCTATCCAATCCAGATGATCTTTTTGATGTGCTTCATACATTAGACAAGCATAAGATTACCGATTATGCAATCAAACAAGTTATTAATCATAATGTCCCTATGCTGACATTTTGAAAACAAGGCAAGATTTATAAGATAACATTACCGTATGAATGATGAGAAAAATATTTTCTTGTCGCAAAAAAGAAAAAAGATTCTTCTGATGAGACATATGATCTAAGAAAGGAATTCCGTATGCAACAACTCGTACATTCATCAGTACATCATGATCATGTGAAAGTTCCTGAATTGTTTTGATATCAAGAACTGCCTAATGGAGAACAATTCATTGTGATGGAATTTATACCTGGGCAAACGCTTTATACGTTATTGCTTAATAAAGTGGTCGAAAAAAATAAGCGTGGACAAACGCCAGCAAAAGACGACAAGGAAGCGGATATCAATATATTAAAGATTTTTGGTCTTGAGACCGCTAAACATATGCTTTCCAAAATAGAGACTACGCCATATATCTATAGCAAAACCAAATGAATGAAATTATTCTCTGTACAACAATCAGCAGACATAAAAAGACATCTTACGGAATTTCTTGATGATATGCATAAAAAATGAATCTATCATAGGGATTTGTGAGGTAGCTTGAGAAATATCATGATCTGTCCAGATGGAATGATATATATTATAGATTTCTGAAAAGCAGTAAAAAAACATATGACAAAAACAGAAAAAGAAATTTATAGAGAGACAACAGAACACGGAATCAATGAATATGTGGCTGATGAAGAAATTTTGAATATTATCGATGCTTATACGGATATCTAGTCTCTATACCGTTTTTTGAGTTTTTCAAGTTGATCAAGGATGTGAGCGTATGCTTCCAGTCCGATTTTTTTTATCTTTTCAAAAAAATTCGTCCGAAAATCGCCGAGGTAGGATCATCAGATAAGAAAGTCTATTAGTCGATTATTTAGATTCTTTTCAAGTTTTTCGAGCATGCGCGATGACGAGTGTAAAGAGCAGAATTTCGTCTCTACTATAAAAAAAACCTTGTAATTATCAAACTAAAAAAGTAAATATAATTATAATACTGTATTATCTACATCTCGATACTTCATTTCCCTTCTTCTGTTTTAGTGTCATTTCCTTTTTCGTTCGTTTTAGCGTCATTCCCGCGAAGGCGGGAATCCATCTTGCTTAGTGTGGATTCCGGCCGCAACACTTGGCGCCGGAATGACGTCTATGAGTGGGTGGGAAATGACGTGACTATGAAAAAGATGAAAAGAAAAACTTGATATTTTATGTACTATATTCGTTTATGAAAAAAATATTTTTTTCCTTATTGCTGATAAGCTCATTGATAGCCAGCTTCGTATGAGCTTTCAATCTTTCCGGGTGCGAAGAAAGAGGGTTTACCGTGACAGCGTATTATTCTCCGGAAAGCGGTCAGATATTCTACTACAAACCTAGCTTCCAAGAAGAAGTGATCTTGAACGGCGAGTGACATATCGGTGCTTCCGGAAAAAAAGTGTTCAACGGAATGCTTGCATGACCGGCGACCTATCCGTTCGGATCTATCATCTATTTTCCGTGACTCGGTGTGGGAGAGATCGCAGATAGAGGAGGCGCTATCGTGCTTTCCGGCGAGAGAGGACAGAGCCATGACCGCATTGATATCCGGATGGGAAAGGGTGAAGAAGGATTGATCAGAGCGCTCACGTTCGGTAAAAAGACCATGACTGGTTATTTTTGTGATAGCTCGATAGTCAAGATGTCACCAAAGGATTCGCTGCTGCGAACAAACGTTCCCGTACTCAAGAACTTTTTCGATATAGCATTGCGGATCCAGCAGCTTGAAGAATGAAGGAATGATATCCGGACACGGACATTGCAGAAATATCTCGTCAAACTCTGATATCTCAACAAAAGATATCGGAACGGCACGTACGAAAGCCATACGAAAAAAGCGCTCTGCGCCTATCAAGTCCGCAAAAAAATCATTTCCGCCAAGAGCCGTGATTGCGGGACATTCGGCAAGATGACGAGATATACGATGAAGCTGGATATGCAGAAGAAATGACTCTTACCATCCAATCTCTATGCGACAGGCACATTCGCAGCCATCATCGACCTCGCAACCTACTACAACGGCAAACCGACTGAGGTTCTCCCTGAGAAGGGAGGAAACGAAGGAGGATTTGTAAAGACTACATCAACTAAGGTTTTCTCATTCTACAGAGCATATACCAAGTGACAGCAAAGCGCTGAAATAAAGATTCTCCAGAAATTCTTGCAGACGCAAGGACTGTATAGCGGCGCTATTGACGGCGTATATTCAAATATCACGATGACCGCTGTCTATGATTTCCAAAAAAAATATTCTCTGATTTCCGACGATGATCCATTGACCTTGAGAGGATTCCTCTGACCCAAGACCAGATCCAAGATCAACGAACTGAGAAACAAATAATGAACGATTGATTTTTGATAGGAAATATCTATCGTATTTTATATAAAAACAAATAACAAACTAAAAAAAACAGATATATGATATATGTAGCAGAAACAAATCAGGAACGGAACAATATTCATGTCTTTCTTGATGATAAGAAAAATTTGAAAGGCTATTTGATTCTAGTGGTAGTAAACAAAGAGGATCAAATGCTTGTGGGCAAGCAAATTACGCGTTCTAAACTTAATGATGTTGATTGGCTTCTAGTCACTCCAACAGAACTTAAGGTTTTGTTTGATATGTACAAAGAGACGCTTGATAGTCTTTTTGTCATGGAAATAACTATGACAGGGGAAAAAAATGATGTCTTCTTTGCCCATAATTGGGGAATGTTATCTATTGAGCATAATCCGAAAACAGATCCTTTTGACGAGATGTTTGCACAAACGATGAATCTTTTATTAGATCAGACGATATATAATTTTTCAAAAGAAAATAGATCGCACCAGAAACGTATTATTCAATTATTATTTGAATTGATGATGTCAGGTATGTTCCAGATGCAACCTGATCCAAAAAGAGCTATTGGTGAATAAATTTATCATTCCCCGTATTTCGGGGATTTTTTTATAACAAAAAAACCCGGTAAACCGGGCGTAGAATTAATTTAGATCAATGTATTTCATAACTATTGGTATGGCTATAAAATACCCTTCTATACCATCTTTAGTTTTACCATTAGCAAAGAAAGATCCATCGACAAAGTCTACTACTATTCGAGAAGATATTTCAATGCATTTCCTAAGTGTTGTGAAATCTACTTTAGTATAGATTTCATTGCCGAATCTCTGTTCTACAATTTCTTTTATGTGCTCAAAGATTTTGTCTTTATTTTCTTCTTTTTCTATCAATTGTTTGGCCCAGAATTCTTCTGTTGAAGAATAATTGACTGGGCAAGCCAAAATAAAGTTTGTTTGTGCTGTGCTTAATGGATCGTTTTCCACTACACATATAATGATATGTCTTTTCATGTTTTTTTAGATTTTGTTTATATAATATATTTATATATTAGAAATATAAAGTCAATATATAATACAAATTACTTGTAATTTAAGAGGAAATAAATAAA
>CAZWTC010000034.1:9163-9631 GCA_964637175.1 uncultured Candidatus Peribacteria bacterium | reverse complement strand
ATAAATCTGAATACTATCATATTTTTCAGAAAGGTCACGAAACCAATGATATCACGGATATGATTATGTTCATCTTGAAATGAATCAAAATACAATCTATAGGAACTTGTACTATTATTCAGAAGATTCAAGATTTGATGCACGAATGGGAAGGATATATCAAAGATCATCACCTCAAAATATCTTTGGATATTACAAAATTTTTAGCATCAAATCCTTTTGTAAATATTACGATGACCGCTAAGTATTTATGAATTGCAAGACAGACTGCAGCTACGTATCTCAAGAGTCTTTCAGAGTGAACTACGCCTATGGTAAGCTCTCTGAAGTCATGAAGAGATACCTTGTATTTTAGCCCAAAATTTATTTCTTTATTGTCATAATCTCATGCTTACTTCAGAACTTAAATCACAGATCAATAAACTCCGAGATACCAGCTGTGGCCATCGGCTCCATCAGGTTTATTAA
>CAZWTC010000034.1:8422-9153 GCA_964637175.1 uncultured Candidatus Peribacteria bacterium | reverse complement strand
GGATTGCCAATCCGCTGACGGCTATAGAACAAATATCTTTTCTTATTTTTATGAAAAGACTGGATGAACTAGATAAACAAAACTTGCTCAAAGCAAGCAGAGTCTCCAGTTTCAAATACGAATCTAAGTTTGTCGGACAATTTGAAATCAATGGCAAAAAACATGATAAAGAACAGTTGAGACGAAGTTATTGGATTCAAATGCCAGCTGAAGAAATGTTTGGCTATGTCAGAGATGTTGTCTTCCCATTTGTCAAAACGCTTCACACAGAAGAATGATTTGCAGGTAATCTCAAAGATGCAAATCTCGTTATCCCAAAAGCGAGTATGCTCGTGACAGCAGTGACAATCTTGGAAGATCTCCATATCACTCAACAAAACGACGATACCTCAGGAGATATTTATGAGTACTTACTCAATGAAATAGCAAGTGCTGGTAAAAACGGACAATTCCGCACACCAAGACATATTATTCAAATGATCGTGGATATTGTAAATCCGACTAAACATGATAAGGTTGCTGACTTAGCTTGCGGTACAGCATGATTTTTAATTAATACATATAAACATATTTTGCAAAGAAATACTAGTAAGGATGCTATGTTTGACGATGAAGCAGGGACGCATTATCCAGCAGATTTGCTTGATGAAAAAGATCGAAAGAGATTAAAATCTGACGGATTAACGGGGTTTGACTTTGATAGCACGATGGTCAGAATCGCATTGATGAAC
>CAZWTC010000034.1:5456-8412 GCA_964637175.1 uncultured Candidatus Peribacteria bacterium | reverse complement strand
TCTACGCCGAATATCAAATACCAAGACACCTTAGGAAAACAATTCTCTCATGCTCCAGAGTTTGATGTCATTCTTATGAATCCGCCATTCAAGGGAAGTATCGATAAAGGAGATGTGAGTGACGATTTTACCTTATGAACTACAAAAACGGAATTACTCTTTGTTGAGTTGATGTATCAAAAACTCGTAGTCGGTGGAAGATGCGGAGTGATTGTTCCTGATGGTGTCCTTTTTTGATCTTCAAACGCGCATAAAAAACTTAGAGAGTTATTATTAGAAAATACTGATCTCAAAGCGGTAATCAGTTTGCCATCATGAGTATTCAAACCATATGCTGGAGTAAGCACGGCTATACTTATTTTTACCAAAGGTGATGTGACAAATAAGGTTCGATTTTACGATGTTTCGGCTGATGGATATAGTTTAGATGATAAGAGAACACCGATAAATGATAATGATATACCAGATATATTAGCCACATATAAAGCGTGTGTAACTGATCGTAAATATCAAAAACAACCTGCGAAGTGAGAAAAACGATTTCGAGTAGATAAAGAAGAAATCAAAAGGAATAATTACGATCTCAGTATTTCTAAATATAAAAAAATTGAATATATCGCAGTAAAATATGAAAATCCCAAAGTATTAATCAGTCAGATTAAAGAGATTGAGAGGAAAATAGTGAAGGGATTAGATGAAGTAGAAAAGATGATTTAGATTTATGTAAAATATACTATGCCTACCAACAAAGAAACCTGAAATCAATGAGAAAAAGACATTGTTAATGTAGTCCAATGTCCAAACTGCAAAAAACCTCTCATGTTATTGCCGCCAAATTATCCCTTATATGACCTTCAGTGTACAGGGTGTTCTTTTCGTGCTCAAGTAAAAACTATTAGCAATAAACCTTCAAAGGTATTTTTTGGAGCATGATGGGATATTATGGAAAAAGTATTGAAATCGTGATTTATGATCCCTGCTTTGTTTGCAAATTTTAAACGAAAAGAAGGAGCAAAAACGAGACAAGAAATCAGATTTTATCCATTTATTCCAAAAGGAAATTTACAAAAATATCAATTATCCAGCACAGCTCGCAGAGCAAACTACAAGATGTTTCATTATCAGAATATGGATACGGTTCCGTATTTTGTAGTGTATAAAAAATAATATTTACCTTCCATCCTCCTTCATGCCCACCCTCCTCACCCAAAACCCAGAATGAACACGAGAGCCTAAAGAGCTCTCAGCTTCTGAGCTTGCTGAGATGATCACCGACAACCAAGACAAAAAAGAAGAGAAAAATAGAGGAGTCGTGCTAGCATGAACCATATGACACACAGCAGAAATGCTCCTGGCCGTCCTGGAAAGCCACAAAGAATTTACCGGCAAAACCGTCATCCTCGTCGACGATAAAGATGTCCCTGGCTCTCTTGTACTGAAATCCCTTGAAGAGCAATTGCAAGAAATCACACCGATCAAGCTGACGATAAGGCCCATTGCAGACATACCGGAAATCATTATAGACAAGAAAGCGCAAGCGCCCGGCTTCAAAACCCGTTACGTCCCCAAAACGCAGAAGAAAAAAATCACTCCGAAAAAGAATACTCATAGAAAGAAATAATATAGCCGATAGTCTTTAGTCGATAGATCTCAACCATGCGATATGTGTATATGCTCAGATGCAATGATGCGACCTTGTATACCGGGATAACTAATGATGTGGAAAAAAGGATTTTTGACCATAACAATTCCAAGATCTGAGCCAAGTATACCAAGAGCAGACGCCCGGTCGCCCTCATCCGGAAAAAGAGGATGAAAGACAAAATCGCAGCGATGAAGCTGGAATACAAAATAAAAAGGTTAAGCAGAGAAAAGAAAAAAGAGTTAATTCTTTGATATGCAAAAGCCAAGAAAAAATAGTAATCATCTGAGACGCTAAGAAAGCCTAAAACATAGTGAAGGTTTTACCTTGTTATAGATCAACCATGAAATTTGCCCAGACATACGCCGCATATCTCTCAGCACTCGCTGCCAAAAAAGAAGAGGAGGAAGATGACGACGATGACGAATTCGATGATGACGATGATGAAGGCGACAAGGATGAGGAAGAAAGAGAGGATGACGAAGTGCTTATCTTAAAAGCCGATAGTCGTTAGTCTTTCGTCGATAGCAAATTGTTTTTTTTGTTGAAAAATAGTGGGGCTTACATAGTATATGGCAAATTTATATTGAAACAAATATATTATGCTGGGTTTCTTCAAAGTGCTGACTACTATCGTGGGGATCTCGATGTCCATAGGATATTTTCCTCAAGTGTATAGACTCTACAAGACCAAAAATGCTGAAAGCATCTCCATATCGAGTTATAGCATCTTTGCGATAGGAACTTTTGTACGGACGCTCTATGGCTTTGTGATGCACGATATCGTGCTTGTCCTGAGCTTTATCGTGGGAGTCATCGGCTCATGGACGATCTTGTTTTTGGCGATCACGTATAGACGCAAAGATAAAAGACAGAAGAAAAAATAGCATACACCCAAAGGATTGACATTTGATAGTAAATATATATAAAAAAAGCGAAAACAAATGCCACAACCAAAAAAATAAAATTATGAGCAATGTAAACGAATTTATATCCCTATTTGAAAAAGCTAGGGATAACCCAAAAGAATTGACAAAAGAAGAAAATTTCATTTTAGACTCTTTCAACGGTTCTCAATTCAAATTGAGAATAACTGAAACAGCAAAAAAAGAAAAAATGCTCCTATGGGTTTCTGAAACGAAAGAAACTCTTGGATGTATAATCGACCAAAGAGGATTTTATTTCTCTGAGGTCAAGATTTACGATAAGAATGATAATACGGTCTTATGCAATGCTAATTTCCACTTTTTATTTGAACAAGAGGATCTTCTTGTTCTAGAAGAAGAGACAGAAAAAATTAAAGCGCTTCTGATG
>CAZWTC010000034.1:1969-5356 GCA_964637175.1 uncultured Candidatus Peribacteria bacterium | reverse complement strand
AAAATATATTGTTGAAAAAGAGCTGTGTTTGTATAAGCTAAATCTGGGTAATCATTCGTAATCATTTACTTGGTAATTCGTAATCGTTTATGACTAAGCCATACAGGACTATCGACGAAATCGCAGATATCTTCTGAATCACCTTGCCGACCGCCAAAAAGATCATCAGAAAGCATAAAGTGGATACGTTCACCTGCAAAGGGCTCAAGGTCCACGTGAAGGATTTCAATAAAGCGTATACCAAGCATTATAATCCATCGCTTTTCAAGACAGCGAAGTAACTATTGAATTTTTCCGCTGAATCGCTACAATACCATCAGTTGCCAAAACACACACAATAATGCAAATATATGGGATGAGAGATACTAAACTTTAGTGTCTTTTTTTTGTATGATGGTAAATCAAGTGAAACACATCGCCTCTCCTTTCAGCTGTTGAGCGAACAACCTCACCCCACCTCTCCTCTCAGAGAGGAGTGTTAACTCGGAACCTCTCTGTCAGGAGAGGAAACGAAGGTGAGGTTGTTCGCGTCCCGAGAATTGAAGGTGAGCTTGTCTAAAAAAAGAAAAAATAGATTTCATTGAATACAATAGAGCTTATATTGACTATGCAAAACAGAATAGAAAAACTTCCACAAAAGCAGAAAAGATTTTTTGGTGAATAGTAAAGGACAGAAAATTCTTGTGATATAAATTCAGAAGACAGAAAGTGGTCTGACTGTTCATATTAGATTTCTATTGTTCTAAACTGTTGTTGTGAATAGAACTTGATGGCTGATATCATAGGAACAGAGCAGAATATGATCGTATGAGAGATGCTGAAATCTATAAAAAAGGAATATTGGTCATCAGATTCAAAAATGAAGATGTAGAAAAAAATCTATCGTGAGTAATCAGTGAATTAAAAAAAATTATCCAAGAGAGAAATAAACAAAAACTTAAAGAATTGCTTCTTTAAGCCTTTTTTGCCCCGACTGTTTACGCAGGCAAGTCGCGTGTCCGGGGGATCCCGTAGGACGTTTGTGATATAAGTATACACAAATCAAAAAAAATTACAAGATGTATTCCAAAATTATTAGTTGTTAGTTTTTAGTTGTTAGTTGATTATTATGATTCAGAAAGTGAAAACCTATGCCAATGTCGGACTGGAAGGACACGAGATTATCGTGGAGGCGGATTCCAGCAAATCATTGCCCACCATCGAGATCGTCTGACTGCCGGATGCCGCCATCAAAGAGTCAAAAGAGCGCTTGAGAGCTACGTTCCGCAATGCGGGCATCCAGCTGCCCAGCAGGAAAATCGTCCTCAATCTCTCTCCCTCGGACATCAGGAAAGTGGGGACGGGTTTTGATCTGCCGATGGCGGTCGCGATACTTTTCCTGATTTTCGAAGACAAGATCGCTGTACCGCAGATCGAGTTCCTGTTTTTCTGAGAGTTGGGTCTCGACGGCAGCGTCAAGAGAGTGAACGGATTGTTGCCTTCGGTGATCAGCGCTATGAACCACGGCTACAAGCATTTTTTCGTGCCGGAGGAGAATGTCTATGAATTGGAATATGTGCCGGGGATACACATCTATCCGATAGGGAAATTTGATCAGATAGTAGAATATTTTGTAGAAGGGAAAGAGTTTTTCTGCATCGATCAAGCCAAGGATATCGAAACCTTGTACGAGCAGAATAACGCTCACGAGGTGGATTTCGCGCATATCAAAGGGCAGCTCATCGCCAAGAGAGCCTTAGCGATCGCAGCTGCAGGATTCCACAATCTCCTGCTGGTCGGCGCGCCGGGCAGCGGAAAAACCTTGCTGAGCAAAGCCTTGCCGAGCATTTTGCCGCCGCTGGGATTTGAAGAGATCCTCGAAGTCAGTCAGATCTATTCCATCGTCGGGAAGCTTTCCAAAGATCTTCCCCTGATCACCAAGAGACCGTTCCGCCAGGTTCACCATACCGCTTCCAAGATTTCCATCACGGGCGGATGATCGCGTCTCACGCCGGGAGAGATCAGTCTCGCGCACAAGTGAATCCTGTTTTTCGACGAGCTGACGGAGTTTCCGCGTGAGGTCCTTGAAGTGCTCCGCCAGCCTTTGGAAGACAAGAATGTCGTGATTTCCAGGGTGTCATGAACCATCCAATATCCCGCGAATTTCATGTTCGTCGCAGCGATGAATCCTTGCATCTGCGGATATTACAAGGATTCTCAGAAGCCATGCAGCTGTTCCTTGCTGGACATCAAGCGCTATCAGAGCAAGATTTCCGGCCCGCTGCTGGACAGGATCGACATGATTTTGGAGATTCCGCGCGAGGAGATCGAAAAGATCCTCGACAACATCGCGGAAGAGGATTCCTCGTCCATCAGGGAAAAAGTCATCAATGCCCGGAAGATCCAACAAAAAAGATTTCTCTGACTTTCCATCACATCCAACTCGCAGATCACATCAAAACATATCGACGACCTCATCCCTCTCGATCAAGCCTGCAAAGATTTTCTCGCAGAAGCATCCAGGAAATTGGTCTTGTCGACGAGAGTCGTCCACCGCACCATCAAGCTCGCCAGGACCATCGCCGATATCCAGTGACAAGAATCCGTCACCGTCAACCATTTAGCTGAAGCGCTCCAATACCGCTCCAAAACCATGTTTGTAGAGAATGAATAACTTTATTAATTTAAAATTTGAAATTTTGAATTTGAAATTTGAAAACCAGATGTGGTATTTTAGTTTTAAACTATATACGGATGTATGATTTAGAGGAAAGACTTTTAAAGTTTAGTAAGCAATTGCTTGGGCATATAAGAAATATTCATATAGAATATGTTAACAAAAACATTATTGATCAAGTATTGAGATCATGAACCAGTATCGGTGCAAATTATTATGAGGCAAATTGAGCAAATGGCAAAAAAGATTTTGCAAACAAAATTCATATTTGCAAGAAAGAAGCCAAAGAGACTGTCTATCGACTTGAATTGTTGCTAGAAATGTCAAAAAATCATTCATGAGAGCTTACTATTATTTTAGCAGAAGCAAAAGAGATAATGTGTATTTTCAACAAAATAGCTCAGAAAGTGAAAACCTATTAACGTTTTAAAATTTCAAATTTCAAATTGTAAATTTCAAATTCTCATAATTGTTGCCTGGGCTTTAGCAT
This sequence comes from uncultured Candidatus Peribacteria bacterium, assembly GCA_964637175.1. Taxonomy (GTDB): domain Bacteria; phylum Patescibacteriota; class Gracilibacteria; order Absconditabacterales; family Absconditicoccaceae; genus CAJBLF01. The sequence goes on along the minus strand of CAZWTC010000034.1, from coordinate 2,210 downwards.
TGAAATTTCCTAGGAGAAGAGTATACATGGATAGATATGTTTTATACCCATCGCTCCATTGCTATGAAAAAACTCGCGCTGATCATCCTCGACGGATTCGGGATCAATACCAAGACTCCTCAAGACAACGGCATCATCCAAGCAGATTCTCCTGTCTTCAAAAAATTGTTTTCTGAATCATACGCAGCATTAGACGCTTGTGCGAGAGCGGTCGGTTTGCCGGATGGCCAGATGGGGAATT
>CAZWTC010000034.1:0-1959 GCA_964637175.1 uncultured Candidatus Peribacteria bacterium | reverse complement strand
GACGATCGGTTCATGAAGGATTATCAAGCAGAATCTGGTCGAGATAGACGATATGCTGGACGATGGAAGCTTTGCAGCATTGCCGCAATTCCAGGAAGGTATCCGCCATTGCGAGCAGAACGGTTCCACCTTGCATCTCTTGCAGCTGTTCGGACCGGGAGGTGTCCATGCGATGGATACGCATCTCAAGAAAATGCTGAAGATAATCCCCCAGGATATCCCCGTTTCGCTGTACTTGTGCGGCGACGGAAGAGACCTCGCGCCGACCAGCATGTTGGAGCTGATGATCGATTTCGAAAAGTTCCTCAAGCAATTCCCCAACGTCAAGATTTCAAGTCTTGCGTGAAGGTATTATGGCATGGATAGGGATAATAACCGGGAAAGGATTCAGAAATCTTATGATGAGATCATGTTCGGTCAGTTGCAGACCAGCGACACGCCGAGCCAATATATCGCGAAGCAATATGAGCAAGGCATCACGGACGAATTCATCTTGCCGGTGAGTTTCACTCGGTGAGAACAGATAGAAAGCGGTGATACGATCTTCCATCTCAATTTCAGATCCGATAGGGCGAGACAGATGACCCAAGCGATCATGGTCTCCATCAACAAGAAAAACGCGGATGACTATCCGACCCGGGACAAAGGATTTATGATCAAAAAGCTCAGCGATATCTATTTCGTTGCGATGACTTCCTATTACAAGGAATACGAATGACTGGTCTTCATCCCAGCACAAGATATCAAAAATACATTATCTGAAACCATTTCACGTCAGGAGCTTCGTCAACTGCACCTCGCAGAGACCGAAAAATTCGCTCACGTCACGAAATTCTTCAACGGCGACAAGCAGATCGTCTTTGATGGTGAAAAAGATATCTTGGTCCCTTCGCACAAAGTAGCGACGTACGATTTGGATCCGGAGATGTCCGCGCAGGAGATTTACGACCAATTCGTCGCCAAGGCCAAAGACTTCGATTTCATCGTAGCGAATTTTGCTAACGGAGATATGGTAGGTCACACGGGCAAAATGAAAGCTGTCATCAAAGCGATCAAAAAGCTCGATACGATAGTCTGAGAGATCATTTCGTTCTGCAGCAAAAACAATTACGAGCTTCTCATCACTGCCGATCACGGAAATAGCGATGAGATGTGAACACCGGAAACTCCTATCACTGCACATAGCATGAATCCTGTCCCTTGCCGATACATCAGCAAAGGCAAAGTCCAGCCCTTGAAAAAGACCTGATGACTCGCTGATATCGCACCGACGGTGCTGACGATCATGGGCATAAACGTCCCCAAAGAAATGACATGAATTTCATTAATGAAAAATGAATAATTAATAATGAATAATGAATAATGCGAAGTCCAGCATAGCTGGAAATAATGAAGGTATTTGTCTCATCATGGACTATTGTACGGCATTATAGTTTATGATAAGATGAGTAATCAGCAAAAAGTCGTCACAAAAGCCAGATTCGTTCGTATACAGATATAGAAAGATTTATTTTTTTCTCTCTCAGATACTATGAAAATGATGTATACTACCGTGATTGCCTTTTTACCTATAGCCGTGGCTTGATACCTACACGAGAGATTTTTTACTCCCAGACAGTAAATGCTATCAATATATCAAGCTACGGAATCAACAGACGATCCGTAGCTTTTTTATTTGAGACGCAGGAAAAAGTTGAAGAATTGAAACTTTTTACGACGTCGAAATTACGCCGCACGAGCGGCGATTTATATCTTAATATCCCAGTACCATGTGAAACGAAAAAAAACTGCAAACGAAGAACGTAGGGACACGAAGAGTGATTTCGTATTTTCGGAATATGACGATGGCAAGGAAACGGCCATTCATCATCGCCTGCGGCGGTATGATCATCGCATCATTAGCTACATTGATCTTGCCGATCTATTATACCAAAATCATCGATATCGTCCAGACAAGCG
>CAZWTC010000033.1:2398-9766 GCA_964637175.1 uncultured Candidatus Peribacteria bacterium | reverse complement strand
GCAGCCATGAGTTTTTCTAGTTGACCCCTTTCCATTGCATATCTTTGTCTTGATTGCTTCCTTACTTTGTCGATGAGCTCTAATGATCCATTTCCCAATTTTGTCGGAGGGAGCGTTTTCATAGAAAAAGGATCTGATGAAATACCATCGATCATCAGTCTCGTGTATGCCGTATATTTCGGCAAAGAGATAAGATCGTTCGTTCAAATCATGCCTTTGAACTGTCCTGCAATCATATCTGCATCGTCTTTTCCGAGGGTGAAGGCTATTGTCGTACCTACGTTACCAAAGATCGCATCTTTGATTTCTGGCATAAGCTGTGATGTATATTGGTTAGCGACGATAAGCGCTAATTTATATTTTCTTGCTTCTGAGAGGATGGTTACAAATGATTCTGATGCGAAATTCTGGAACTCATCGATATAGAGATAGAACGGTCTTCTTAAATGTGCTGCAACATCTGCTCTCGACATCGCGTCAATCTGGAATTTTGTCACCAATAATGAACCAATCATGTTCGCATTATCTTCTCCGATTTTTCCTTTACTGAGGTTGACGAGGATGATTTTGCCTTCATCCATGGCTTTTCTGAGATTCAATTTTGTCCTTGGCTGTCAAAAAATATTTCTGACAAGTTTGGATGACAGAAATTGTCCTACTTTGTTGGTGATAGGTCCTATGGCTTCTTCCCTTTGTTTGGGTTGCCGTTTGTTGAATTCTCCTGTTCGGAATTTTGCTACGACGGCATCTTTGATGTGCGATACTACTTCTGCGCGGAAGTTGTCGTCTATCAGCATCCTCAAAATATGCATAAGCGTCGCATTCGGATAATCTACGAGTGAAAGCGCCACATTTCTGAGGATATATTCCAATCTTGGTCATCGGCTATCACCAAAGAGTTTTTTAAAGGTGGAAACCACTCATGATGCGATCAGATTTTTCTCTTCTTCTGTCCCTCATTGAAGCAAGTTGAATCCGATAGGATAATCGGTATCTCCTACGTCGAATAAAATGACGTCATTGATCCTATTGGTCGGGATATGCTCTAGGATGTTATCTACGAATTCTCCGTGCGGATCGAGCAATGCAAGTCCGTTTCCGGCTGCCATATCGCTTTTGAGAAGATTTTCCATAAAGGTGGATTTACCCGTACCTGTCTTACCCACGATATACATATGTCTGAATTTATCTTCTTCTTTGATGCCGAATAATACTTTATCTCCTCTATAATCGGTGTTTCCGAGGATTGTCAGCTCTTTTTTGTCAGTATTGTTGGTAGTAGGTAAATTGGTCGGATAAGGAAGTTTCCTATATAGCGTATATTCCAATCCTTTATTGAAGTTTTCCATAGTCGGAACGTGAAAGAAATTCTCCGCTTGGGAATGAGACATCCCGTGAAATTTTTCAGAAGTCTTTATTTTAATCTTTCCGTTTGATATGAATGGCGCAAACGCAGCGATGATGTTTTTTTTGAGCGCTTCCTTGATATAGGTATCTTTAGTCGTGATTTTATAACTAAAAGATCAAAATATTTCTGGCTTGATTTCCGCGGTTTTTGCTATCGGCGTACCATCTTCGTTTTTCTTTTTCGGCTCCCATATCCGCTTGAAGATGCTATTCAGATATTGGAAGAAATTCTTTCCAAGCTTGAAGGTGTAGGTGAAATAGATATCGAGTTTCGAGTTTGCATCTACAAGATTGTAAAGTGAAAACAGTCCGTTCATCGGGTCCATATAGGTTCCGCCTCTAGTGAATTCATCCTTGCTGAGCAATGTCCCTTCTTTGGAAAAAAGAAGCCATTCTCTGCTTTGCGGGATAGCTATCGGACTTTTTAATTCCATTAGATCTGACGTTGGAAAACTTGCGTAGAACGTATTTTCGAAATAGTTCTTGAAATCTTTGGGTACGCCGACATATAGCTTGATGTCAGACGAATTTCCGCTGATGATGAAAATAATCTTCTTCTTTTTGAGGCTTATGATATTTTTGCTCACGGTGTCCCGATGGTTGACTCCGCGGTCGTTGTCCTTGAAAGGTTTGATATGAAAAAAGACATAACTTTTGGAATGATCCATAGGCATCTTTATAGCTGGCGTCTCTATCTTTTTTCATGCGGCCGGTTTCGACCCTACTCAGGCAAGCATTCTGCCTAGTTTTTCTGCGTGTTTTAACATTTTTTTGTTTAGGAATGGAATAAAGTTTCAAAGGAAATACAGTTGAAACCTATGTTAGATGTAAGATGCAAGATACAAGGTGCAAGAACTATTTAGTGGTATGACTTTACAGTTCCTGTATCATATATCATGTATCATTCATCGTTTTGAATGTTTCGTTTTATATTATATATATTTTGTGATAAAAAGCAAGTATTTGTGGTTTTTTGTATTTGTCTCCCTTTGTAAAGGGAGAAGCCGAAGGCAGAGGGGTTTAAGGACAGTCCATAAATCCTCCACCACTTCGTGGTTCCCCTCCTTTACAAAGGAGGACAGAATAAGTTGTAATGTTTTTTGGTTTCTCTATATCTTGGATGTTTTTATCTTTTGTCGCTTTGCTGTGTACTTATATAGCTTCGATCGTTTTTTCGGCTTCGATAAGGTATGCCTTTTGGCTGAAAATTCAAGCAAAAAGAAAGTGAAAGCAGGAGATCTGCTGGTTTTCGGCAATCAGTATTTTTTGGCGTTGGGAGAAAACCTCTCTTTTCCTGAACAATATGACCATCTGACTACGACCAAAGCGGAGCTTGTCTACAAAGGATTCTTATCCGCTCCGGCCTTGAAGCTCTTTCACTGGATGGTGGAAACCTATTATACGACCTATAAATCCGTGGTCAGGCTTTTTTTCGCTGATGATATCGAGAAGCTGCTTGAACGTGAAAACAAAATTGCCAAACATTGACCAAAGCTCGCTACGCTCGCGACAAAAATCGATAAATTTTGATTCTCTTTGGCGGAAAGCTGACAGACATTGATAGTTTTCCCTGATTTGCGGACGATGTTCAATACTATTCCTTCGGAATGATGAAATGATGAAATGATAAAATGATGAACTGTTGTTACGTTGTTGTCGAGTAATACGCAGAATCAGAAAGATGTGCATCGATGGGAGATCAAGAAGTGAATGAAATCAGTCATTATCTGTACCTATGCTGAGATATTCCAAGATTTCCATGATCTGAAAAAGATCATCTTTGTCGATCCGCACAAACGGTATTATGCTGCGCAGCAAGATCCGAGGTATAAGGTCGGTGATGTAATAGAGGAGATGAAGAAGCTGCATGGCGCGGAAGTGAAAATTGTGGGAGTATAATATATTCTTGAAACAGAATATATAATTTCGACCTTATGAAAACTCTCAATATTTCAATTTTTCATTTGGCTTACTTTAGTCATATGTGTGTTTCGAAGTAAAATTCAGCAAATTTAACTTGAAAAAAGATGTAAAATATATATAAGTGTATAACTTATATATATAAATAAATAAAAAATAAATAAAAAATAAAAGAAGGAGAAATTATGAAAAAATCATTATTTTGTTGTATCTTGTTAATTAATTTATTAACTACTGGTAGAGCTGATACCATTAACATTCAGTTAACTTATCCAATGACAATATCTTTTGAAAGTTATTGCCAATCATTAGGGTATGATACATTTGTGCTGTATAAACCGGTAGAAATACCTACAATAACTTATTGGCGTGTAAATAATGAAATATTTCCAGGAAATGATAGTCTTATTTTTAGACCATCTTCTTCAGGATCTTATGAAGTTATGTGTATTTGGCCTAATGATGGTGTAATGGTATATATACTATTGTTTACATCACCACCTTCGCATCCAGAATTCACTATTCTTGAAGGTGGTATCTTTAATCAAAATAAAGATACTATATTTAGACAAGGATCTTATGCCCTTGTTGATGTTACTTCTGTTCCCGAAGCTCTCTATAGTCGTTGGAATGGGCCTAATGGTTTTATACCAACAGATAATCCAGTGTTTTTAACAACATTGGGTATGTATTACCATGAGATTGGTAATGCATGTGGTATAACAAGAGATACTTTCTATTTGGTGTCTTCTAATAGTATATTACCGCAAGGTAATCTAAAAAAACAAATCTTTGTTTATCCAAATCCTTCTTCTGGTATTTTCCATGTAGAAGGGTACGAAGTTTCAAAAATTTCAGTTTTTGATTGTTTAGGCAGAATGCTATTTGTCTCCTCAACAAAAGAGATTGATTTGAATTCATATGGTTCTGGCATGTATTATGCGAGGATTATCCAAAATGATATAAATTATCAATTTACATTGATAGTTGAATAGCTTATAGCCTCTTTCTATTTGTAAAGAGGCTTTTTTTATCTAAATAACCCAAGAATACTCCGCAGCTTGCTGCGATTGAGATGAATTGGGATGATTTGAAAAGCCGTAGATAAAAGATACATAATAGCTCTTTAGCTATTATGAAACAAGAAAATGGAAGTAAAATTTGCAAGTTATTGTTCTTATCAAATCAAATATTATCAAGTGTTTTGTGTAAAATATAGGAAAGGGTTATTCAGGAAAAATGAGTATAGAAAAAAATTAAAAGAAATACTCAAAGAGATTTATTTGAAATATTAGTTTGAAATTGATGAAATATGAACCGATGGCGATCATGTACATATATTTGTTTGAGTATCACCAAAATGGGCTCCTTCAAGGATAGTGCAGATATTGAAAAGCCTTACGGCAAGAGAAATGTTCAAAGCGTTCCCAGATATAAAAAAACAGCTTCGGTGATGAGAATTTCGAAGCGATTGAGATTATTTTGGAACGGTTTGAGAATGAACGAATGAAGAAATTGTAAGAAGATATATCAAGAATCAATGAGATGAAAGAGAGCGTGAACAGTATAAACAACTTAAATTATTCTCGTTACGTTAACCGTGACGAATACCCCGCAGCTTGCTGCGATTGGGATTCTTTATTTCCTCAGTGTTGTACTTGATTCCATCTTTAATGTGAATTTCTTTGTTAGACTTAAAGAAATTGCTTACTTCTTTAATAAAAAAATCTTTGTCTTCTATATGTAAAATTTTCATATTTTTTTTTGTTTTGTTTAAATATTTATATTTATTTATTACTAAATGTCAATTATATTTTCTTGTTTCTTTATTTTTGTAAGAGGAGAAACGAATAAACATCGCCTCTATTTGATAAATTCGTTGATGGAGGATATAATGATGTCGTATTGTATTTTTAGTCCTTTAGTCAATCCGTGATGGCAGTCAGAAAATTTCATTCTAGATGGAAAATATATTTTCAGGTGTTGCTTGTGATTTTCGGCTTATCGCTTGCAGCTTTCGGCTATCTCAAGGTCGATATGTTTTTGATGAATCAGAAAATCAGCGATAAACGCGTAACGCTTGAAGATCAAACTAAGCAGTTGGAATCCTATAAATCGCTTACCGGATACAATAAATTGCAGGCGGTCAAAATACTTGAAGAGAAGCAAGTGACGATGCCATGGTCCGATCATATCGCAAAGATGATTGCGATGCTGGAAGATCTCAAACAAGTCGATACGAGTACGACAGATACCATTGTGCTTTCTGATTTTAATGTCAGCATGGACAAGATCACCCTCAAGGGGCAGGTTTCCAACTTGCTGCTCTTGTATTATTCCAGTCCTACCAAGGGCGTCCGTTCGCTCATCGACAGATTCTCCAGCTTGGATTTTGTCAAAAATATCCGTATCCAGACCTACGATAGAGTAGGCGACAATAATTATTATGAATTCGTTTTAGAAGCTAACGTTATCAACGATGCAGGAACAGGCGCCACAGCAGAATAGTCAGATCATCGATAGATTGCTCGGTGAGCAGCAGCAGAAAAAATCCGCTGATATCGATGTATTTGCAGAAGACAGTCAGGTATTGATCACCACTTCCAGAGTCGTGAGCATCAGATATAGGGTGTATTTCATCATCCTTTTGCTTGTTCTCGTGATTTTCGGCAATAACATCCTCTTGCCTGCATGGGATACCTATCAGACGACCAAGACGCAAGTGAGCGATATCAATCTCCAGATTTCCAGCTTTGAGACCAAGAAACTGCAATCTGAAGCCAATCAGAAATTGATCCAAAAGATCGATGATCAACAGGCGAATATCATCTCGTGCCTCAATTCGAGAGTGAATTGCGCTGCGATAGATCCAGCTTTGAGGACCAACTTCTCGTTCGCTCGTTCCTATATCCAGCTCAATAATCTGACTGATCCCAAAATGTTCGTCAACGAAAAGATCCTGCTTGCGAACATCAATGAATATCTTTTGAGAGATCCCGCTACCAAAGCCAAGAACGGACTGATCAATAAGATCTCTATCGGAGAACCGAAACAATTCTTCTGAAACTTATTCTACGTTCCGCTCCAGCTCAACATCACTTTCGATACCAAGGACGCTCTGCTTTCCTTCATCGATAATGTAGAGAAGAGAGTGCTTGCGGATCCGAATTACCGTGTCTTGTACAAGATAGATAAAGTCAATTACGATATCGCTAATTATACTACACAACAGAAAGTCGATGTAGACTTGAATGCTTACTATTATACTGATTAGACAATTATACAATTACGAATTACGAATTTTTAAAAATAAACATAATGCGCAATTCGAAATTTGCAATCAATTAATCAATGAATTTACCTTATGATGCTGTATATGACGGAAACACAACAAAACAGTGAAAAGGAATATAAAGCCGGGCCGATCGATAATATGATCGTGTCCACTTTGCAGTCCATGGATAGAGGAAGTTTCTGAGCCAAGGATAAGATTCTGTTTTTCAAAGAAGTCGCTTATCTCTTGAGCGGCGGAGTCTCTCTTGTGGAGGCGATGAATATCATCGGTCAAAGCTCTGATAACTATGCGCTCAAAGAGATCTCCAGAAATATCCTGGCTTTCCTTCGTAGAGGAAAGAGCTTTTCCTATGCGCTCAATAGATTGCCTGACTATTTCGATCAAGGCGATTATACTATCGTAAAAGCCGGTGAAATGTCCGGAAATCTTCCTATGATCCTTCAATCGCTCGCTACGGAATACGTCTATGTCAGAGATATCAAAAATAAGTATATCGGCGCATTGATTTATCCTGCGATCCTTATCGTAGTAGCTATCGTCGCTGTATTCGCCTTATTCTTATTGGTCTTGCCCAATATCTTTTCGATCGCTGAAGGATTCCAGAATCTCCAATTGCCGTGGATCACGAGAGCACTGCAAGGCATTTCTGTCTTTTTCCAAACGCAATGGAAAACCATCCTGTGAGTCGTTGCAGGACTTGGTCTATTCGGCGGAGTATTCTTTTCTACCGAAGCCGGCAAAAAGAC
>CAZWTC010000033.1:0-2388 GCA_964637175.1 uncultured Candidatus Peribacteria bacterium | reverse complement strand
GCGATTCAGTATTCTGCTTAATATTCCCATGATCGGTAAGATGACCAAGTATTTCTATATCGTGAAATTCTGCAGATATATGCAGCTGATGATGAATGCTGGTATGAATTATATCCAGACTTTCCAATTGCTCAGAGATATCCTTGGAATCCCTGCATATACCGATATGATCGAACGTGTGCTGGTCGGTTTGGGAAAATGAGAAACTATCTACAATACTTTGCAATATGAAACTGATCTGATCCCTTCCGATGTTTCCGTGATGATCAAGGTAGGCGAAGAAACTGCGAATCTCTCCAATTCTTTGGATAATATCCTCAAGATGTACGAAGAGGATCTCAACACTATCATAACCCGTTCATCAAAGATCATTGAACCGATCATGCTGATTTTTGTCTGATGAATCGTTGTAGTCATCGCTCTGGGTATTTTCGGGCTGATTCTGCAGATCATGGAAGGAGCAGGCATGTAAAATGAATTCAGAATGCAGAATGTAGAATGTAGAATGCAGAATTCAGAATGCAAAAATATAAAAAACTGTCTTGTAGCGAGATAGTTTTTTTGTTGAAAGCTTTTAGGTAATCACTACATTGGATGTGTTATTTATTTACTTGTTTACATGAAGAAAGCGTTCACACTCGTAGAGATGGTCATCGTGCTGTTGGTGATCGGTATCTTGATGGCGGCGACCATGAGATTCGGTTCGGGTCGTATCGTCGATCTCAAAGCGCAGTCGCTCAAAGAGCAATTCGTCGGTTATTATAATGATCTCTATAGCCAGAATATGACTTCAAGTTTTCGTGATGGGAAAAAATATCAGAAATTGATCGTGACCTTTGAAAGCGGTCTGCGATATCAGGTAGATCAAGGTCCTTCGCTTACGGAACCGAAACTTTCATCACTCACGTTCCGTGAATTCCTGCTTGATGGCGAAAAAACCGCTGCTGTTCATATCCAATTCACTCCGTATGTCCTTGGCTGCTTTCTGACATCAGTGCAATGATCTACTGGCGAGGTCTTCTCTTTCCAAGCTTATGTGCCGGAGAACGGCAAGCAATATTGTTTTGAAATCAGCTCAGAAACCTGTAAACTCATTGAAACAAAATGTGATTAAAAGATTAAAATATTAAAAGATTAAAAAATTCGTTATAGAGCTAATTAAAAAAATCTTTTAATCTTCTAAATCTTCAAAATATTTTAATAATTTATACCATAGTATATGAAGAAAAAATCAGCATTTACCTTTATCGAAGTGATTGTCGCGATCACGGTTTTTGCTATCGGTGTGCTTGCCGTTTTGCGTCTGATAACCCAGAATCTTGTGACGCTTGATAGTACCCAATCACGTACCACTGCGACGTTCCTTGCCAAAGAATGAATGGAACTTGTCTATAATATGAGAGATTCCAATATCGATAAATGATTGCCACGGGATTGCGTCCTCAAAACGTGATTTTCTATCGATGCATTCGGAAGCATTGATCCAGAAAAAGTATGTCTGTGGAATTTCTCTTCTTGAAACCAGGATAATCATGTGCTTCAGGTATCTTTCGATGCTGATTGATATACCTATGCCTTTCCTGTCGCAGCAGAAAAAGATTTTGCAGAACTGCGAATTGCCAACAGATTATACTATACTACGTGAGACGTCTGATGACATCAGATTTTCCGATATTCTTCTTATCCTGGAAAATCATCTGAACCGACCGCTTTTTCGAGATATATCCTTTTTACCGGCGTACGTGAATGAGACGAGATATTGCCACGTGAAAGCATTCTGAAAGTCGAATCGCATGTACTCTATACTAGAGGCGCAAAGACTGGTGAAGTAGTTCTTGAGAGCTTTATCGGTAATCACTAATTAGAACTTAGCTCTTAGACCTTAGATTTTAAAATATTATTTTGACGTATGAGACGTAAACATTGATTCACTTTGTTGGAACTCATCATCGTGATGTCGATTCTCGGCATCCTTTTCGTCATGCTCCTGAAGACATATAATCGGATATGAACCATGGTGTTTCGTGTCCAGCAGGAAAAGGAAGTCACTCAGGAAATCCTCCAAATCTCTCAAATCATCCAGAATTTTTCTGATAGGAACACTATTGATTATGCTAAATATTCAGGGATGAGGGACGAGGAAACAGGGACGAATTTGGTAACTACACAATGAATTACTGATGTCCTGTATCTGAGCGGACAAGACGGCGAGCTGAGCTTTTTTTCCAGCGGCGATTGCTTCGAACCTTCTGCTGAATATACATTTACCGGTGCATGATCCGGCTGTTCATTCTTTATGGTTTCTCATGACAAGACGATAGAACTCATAAATCCCAAGAAGATAGCTCTTACCAAAGTGATATTCAAAGTCATCCCTTTCGCTTCTGA
>CAZWTC010000032.1:299-9870 GCA_964637175.1 uncultured Candidatus Peribacteria bacterium | reverse complement strand
TAGACTACGCTCATCGTATCGCCCAGATTCTTAAGGTTGATGAGCTTCCATTCTTTTTTGTGCAAGACAATGATTCATGTATCAAAATCAGAAAATGTGTATCCTCAAACGTGATAGGTGTATTCCTTGGTTTTGGGAATGTTTTCGTTGAATATGGTCAATAAATTATTTTTGTCGATTCCTATTCTCATGACTTGATTGTATTGATAAAAGCTCATTTCATCTTATCGATGTTTCTATTTCTTTTGGAGGATTTTGTAGAGCAGGATGATCTCTATGAAGTTGACCATCAGCGCTGTCCCTCAATAACTGATGAAGGGAAGCGTCAATCCCGTGTTTGGAAGAATCTTCACATTCACTCAAATATTTACGAATGCCTGTACAAGAATCAACGAAAGAATACCTATTCCTATCATTTTCTTGTGTTCGTCTTTTATATTACGGACACGGGTGAGAAAATAATATCCGATATAGAGATAGAGCCCTAAAAGCACCAGATTGCCTGCAAATCCTATCTCTTCAGAAAATGCTGAAAAGACGAAGTCACTCTGCGCTTCCGGGATGAATCAGAACTTCTGCAATCATTTTCCATATCATTTACCAAGCAATCCGCCTCAACCGATGGCAAGCAATGCTTGCTGATTCTGCCGTCATATCTGTCTCGCTTGCGGATCTACGTCTGAACTCAGGAAGTAGGTGAATCTTTTTTGGATGTAAGCGAATCTATCGCTCACCATCCCTGCGATGCTTCCCACTATCAATCCTGCCGCCAATCCTCAGAATAGAATCCAAAAAACATATTTGATTTTTGCTCCTGCATATCGGCACATGATGAGTCCTACGATACCGAGGATCATGACTGTCCCTAGATCCGGGATCAATAAGAAGACGAAAAAGAGGAGCGCGTTGAGGATGATGAACGATATGAAGAATTCTTTGGTATTCACTTTGTCGCGTTTTCTCATCAGCCATCATCACAAGAACAGTACATATCCGAGCTTGAAGAATTCTGCCGGTTGGATGCTTGGAAGGAACGGTATGTTGATCCATCCTCTTGCTCCGTTGAGCACGATTCCTATTCCTGGGATAAATACGGCTATCTGCAGCAACATCAGGATAACTGCAATAATCGTGATATTTTTGTTGTTCTGAAAAAATTTCATGGGAACCGCATAGGTGATGGCAGCCATGATCACTGCTAATCCTATATTCCTGATCTGTCTGAAAAAATAGAAATAGTTTGAAGGATCGCCGTGCATCGTTCCTTTGGCTATCAATGCTACGGTAAGCGAAAATGATTCGTAGATGCTTACGCTGTAGATCGAAAGCACTCAGAATATGGTCAAAACGATTCAAGCTATGATAATGGGCATAATTAAATGAACGAAAAACTAAAAGTGAAAAACTAAAAGTGTCGGTATTCTTTTTAATAATTGTTTTTCTCTTTGGATGTTTTGATGGTAGCTACTAACATTTTCAGAATTTCTTCTCACTTATCATATAACGATTTATATTGCATTTCGTCAATATATCATGTATCTTGCAATAAATCTAACCGATATAATGATTCATTTGCCTCTTTGAGTGCAATCCCCATCTTATTTATAAAATCTGCTTTTGACTGTCAAAATTCTGCCTCACGAATCATTGCTCAAATACTTGTTCCAGCCCTAATTAACTGTTTGCTTATAATGAATTCTTGTTTCTCTTTGGAAAGATGTTGATATATTTTTACTATATCAATACTAAATAAATAACTCTTGGTCTTTAGAATACTTTCAGCCATAACTAAATTAGTTAAAAACTTAAAATTAATTATCTTTTTGTGATCTTACAGTAAATCTAACTATTCTATGCATTAACAAAATTTAATATTTTTCTCCGGTAATTATTAGTTAAAAAAATTCCATCGTTTTTCATTTTTCACTATTAGTTATTCGTTAATTTAGTAGTGTCTCGTGGTCTCCGGCTGGTGTTTGTTTTTATTAGGCTGAGATCTTGGCTGCTGGAGCTGATATATTGTCCTTCAACTATGTCTGCGATGAGATTATATTTTTTTTTGAGCATGCTGTTGGTTTTTGCTATCTTTTTGAAAAGACTATTGTGATTGAGATATAGATTGAAGCATTCTGCAAAATCTTCGAATGGATCGCTCATGCCGTATCCGCTGCAAAAATCTTTCTTTTTGGCTTCAGCTTTTCTGATGGTCTCTTTGTCCCGTGAAAGCTTATAGAAAGACAAAGAAGGATCATTGATCGCAAATACCACTTTACCGAATTCCGTGAAATTCTTATCTTTTCTGGACGATGATCACTGGATATATCCTAAATCAGTGATATGTCCCATTTCGTGCGTTGCAAGCTGGACAAATTCCTTTTTGGACTGAACCGATCAGAGATTGAAGATGATGGTATCTCGTGTAGCATATCCTCTTCTGGTGCCATTCCCTTTATTGACCTCTATCTTGTCTATCACATCTTCCATCTGTTTGTCTTCTGTGCCGTTTTCGTCGATGAATTGCACAAGCGTGCTGATGATTCTCGTATAGATATATTTTTCTGTGTCGGTGAAAGTTCCTTGAAAATCTATTTTGTCGCAGATAGCAATGCTCTCGCACAGATTCGCTAGGTTTGTCGCGCTATCCCCCGCGAAATGACCTGTTCCGTTTGCTGTGTCGATGCCCGTCTCAATATATCCTTGTTCCAGATCCTGATGAACTTCATCGCTTTCCAAGTAGTCTTTAGCCGTCGGCACCAGTTTTTCTCCGATATGAAAAACGTTGAATGCTAACAAAAGGTAGAAGACTATTGTGGCGATGATGAATTTCAAGATTCGTCTTAATTTCATTCAACTGATGATAACTAAAAGGTGGAAAGAAAGGTGGAAAAATGGAAAGGTGCAAGGGTGGAAAGATTTATGTTTCCATTTTTCAATATTTCAATCTTTCAATGTTATTTAGAGATATTATACCGCTTGATGTCGTCCAAAATGTTCTGCTCGCTCGGTCATCTTGCGTTGAAGAGGATGATCTCTTTGAGCGGAACCTTGTTGGCGTAAAGAAATAAAATGAAGTTATATCATCAGATTATTATCTTGTTTTTTGTTTGTTTGGCTTTGAAGATGTTTTTGCCGATACCGCCCGTGATATTTTCCACGAGCACTGCCGCTTGCTTGTTTATATTGTTTTTGCACAGATCTTCAAATATTTTTTTGGACTCCTCTTTTTTTGGCGAGAAGATGAAATAGGAAATGTCGTCGGGTGATTTCTGTATTTCGTTCACTATATATGTTATCAATTTGTCTACGATCGGGGGGACTATTTTTATGCTCTGGGTGTTTTTCTCTGTTATTTGGTCTTGCAACCCCCTCTTTGTTTCTCCCCCTATCAGGGGAGTATTTTGTTTGTTAGTGTTCGAGAAAAATATGACTTTGTTTTTGAATGCGTCGGTGAATTCTTTCCGATCAGTGAATTTCTGCGCTTCTCCGTAGGTGAAATAGAATTCTCCGTTGCCGTACATCTTTTTGAAGATATTCACTACGCCGTCGAAAACTTTTTGGATGTGGGCGAATTGTTTTTGCAAGAGCTTGAAATTATCTTCGGAAAGCACGTTTTCCAGCGCATCTTTCTTCTCTATCATTTGTTTCCATAAGAGATTAGTCTGATAGAAATCTCCGTGATCCCATATCGGATCGTGCGAAATCATCGTATTTTCTGTCTTGATGAAGAGCTTTTTGCTTTCATTGAACAATACTCAGATATATATCTGAAACATATTCACGAATTCCTGCAATTCATTTGATTGGCTTGTCGTTCACTGGATCTGATTATCCACCTGTTTCTGATAGAGGAATGATTCCAAAATGTTGAGCGTATAGTAGAGATCGCAAGGACTAGAGAGGAAAAAATTGTATGTCTTGTATCGCTGTTCCGTGTCAAAAAAACAGATATCGTAGTCCTTATACAGGTCTTCATTGTCCTGCATGCTTGCGAATAATCCGTGATGTGTGGTCAGGATGATAGGATACTTTGTCTGATTCCTCGTGTCTTTGATGTAGTAATATATCTTATAATCAGATTGATTGTTCAGGTTCAAAACTCCCAAACCTCTTTTGAGATGAGAAAGATATTTTATGATGAACAGACATTCTTCCTGACTGAATATCCCTTTATTCAGGAATTTCTGGAAGGTCTCCTGATTGATGGTCTGCTCTTCTTTTGTGAATCCGATATTCTTTATGCCCATATCGTTGAGGACGGCTTTGGCGATATCGAGCTTCTGGATATTCTGGAATGCCAAGATGACGTTTTTATTGGCTGCCAAAGCGGTGAGCAGATCTTTGATCGCTACATCGCCGATATAGTATTTTTTCTGATTTTCCAGATTGTCCGTATTCAATCCATCCAATGATTTCGGGATGCTCGTATGACTCGGCATGATCTTTTCCAGTGCAGGGAAATTGATTTTTATCTTCGGTGTGTCCTTGTATCCGCTGAGCTCCAGAATCTCATTCCAGATGCCTTGTGTCTGCAGTATGATATGCACGAGATTGGGATACGATGTGATGAGCTCGTAGACGTAATTGACGAAGTAGAGAAACAATTTCGTGCTGTTCTTCGTATCAAAAAACGCGTCGTGCGATTTTTCTTCGCCATGATCCTCATCGCTGAAAATAGCCGCGAATGATTTTTCGGATTTGAGATTCTCTATCAACACTTCCAGGGCGTAACTCGGTGCATAATGCACTATCGTCTGCGCCAATGACATGGTGTCGATCGCTGAATGGTAGGTGAGTGTGGGAAAATATTTTTTCATGAAATCGAGATCGAACGCGATGATGTGTCAGATGATTATGGTGTTTTCTCAGAAGAAATTTTCTATCTGCGGCAAAATAGCTTCTCTTGCAGGAGCGCTTTCGAGGTCAGTGATAGAAAGTCAGGTGATGAATCAGACGATGTGTTTCAGCTCATCGGTTTTTTTGTCCGGCTTGATCAAGGATTGATATGTGCCGATGATTTTTCCTGTCGCATCAATCTCCATGATCCCTATCTGGATAGGCTCATCTTTGCTGACGTCTAGTCCTGTCGTTTCGAAATCCAATCAGATATATCTATATTTGCTATTTAGTATCATAGTTTTAGTGTTGAAAAGTAAATGTTAATGAATAGTGAAAAGTGAAAAATGAAAAACGTATGATTTGTTTCATTATGGACTATTGTAATTTACAATAGTTTGTAAGAAGATATTCCTACATTATTAATTATTCATTCTTCATTTTTCATTTGCTGAGCATATTGCGAAGCATTTATTTTCTGTCGAAGTCTGCTGGAATCTCTCCTCGGATTTCGGTTTCCCGTTTGCGGATCGGAATAGTGAAATCATGCGTCTTGATCCGCGTAACCGCTTCTTGTATCTTGTTCAAGAGCTCTTTTGTTTCGTCGGTATATTTCAAGGTGGTTTTTATCTTCTTTGATTTCATCCATGCGATAGCGGTTTCAGAGTCAGTGAAGATGCATTCGTATTTTAATGGCTTCGCCTGTTGCAGGTTTCAGGTTACAAGTTTCAGGTTTTTGCTTTTATGTTTTTTTTCCAGTTTTTCGATGTATCTGATGGCATCGTAGATAGCAAGGAATTCTCAGAGATTATTCGTTCCCATGGGATAGATAGGAGAATGAAAGACCTCTTTCCATGTTTTGAGATCGACCGCTCTGTACTCCATGACTCATGGATTTCCTGTGCAGGAAGCGTCTACGCAGAGCGCATCCGTGGTGATAGGGATTTTTACTTTCATCGCTTGATGTCTAAATAAACATTATTTTTGTTGTTATCGATTTTACAAAAAAAAGCAACCGTAAAGAACGATTGCTTGTGTAATTAGTAATTAATGATTATAATCTATAATAAACTATTTCATATACATCATAATTTGGATCTGCATAGCAATAATTTATTTCATAATATGTGCCAAAAACCTCACTACGTAACCAACGAAATCTTGTTTTTTTCGTTAATTTTTTAATCTGTTTGTTGTTCTTTTTGATATACACCTTTGCTGTTTTGGTGATATATCTTTTAATGTTTTTTTGGTCTAGCACTTGAGTTAGGGTTTTTGTTTTTCTTTTTGAAAAGAAATCTTCTTTTGCCTTATCAAAACCTTTTAAGTATTTCTTTTGTGCCTTTATCGGCACCGGCCATGTATTGTCATCCGGTTTTTCAAATTTGATACCTCTGTTTTTGATTTTGCCATCAGTGATATCTTGAATCACTTGATTCCCCCATCTTTGTAAATCTTTTGCCATACATTCAGCAATTCTTTTTGTTATAGCTTCTTTATAGGTTTTCTTAACATCAACCTTTGCATCATTTAAGAAAGCTTTTTCCATAATCATTTTAAGTATTTCACCTTGTGCTTCACAAAGGTATGATTTTGTCATGGATTTTTCGTCATCTATAGTGTCTTTAGCTGGTATGGTTGTTTGAGCAAAGCTCTTATTTATCATACTGCTTACGAGTACGATAAAAAAATAAATAAATAATTTTTTCATAATATGTTTTTGTTTTAATGTTTTTATTTTTTCTTTTATAAGAGTAATACTTAAATACTACAAAAAGTCAAGTTAATTTTTGTAAAAGTGTGTTTTATGGCTTTTTTCAAAAAAGCCCACAAAATTCGGGGCTTTTATATTATTTTGCTTTTGTTTACTTGCTTGAGCTAAGCATTTCGCTTTGTCTGGAGACTATCATTTGCGCGATGGATTGGAATCGTCCGCTTTCTGTGTTTCCTGCTTTTTTCAATATGACGATTTTTTTTACGAGAATATCTCTAAGTCCTGCTAATGTCTTGGCATCTAATCCGTTGATGACGGTCTGTATGTCTGTCTCTTTTTTGCCGGCAGAGAGTATTTTCTGATAGGCTTCTTTCACGGTATCTTTTTCGCTTGCTGATAATTCTTTCCGATCCGTATACATGCTCGGATCTATCTTGGTATTCGGCTGTTCTATGACAGTGAATACGTCGTCGCTCTTGTTTCCTGTGCTTTCGACTGGTTTGCTTATCGGCTTATCCATAGGTATCGTAGGCTTATTTGTCGGTGCAGTGAAAAAATCAAAACTTGGTTGTATCGTATTCTTGAACTTCGGTTTATTTATGGTTGTGCCGATATCAATCGTTTTCTTGTTGAACTCCGTTATCGATGGTGCGGATGTTTTTGTGGTCTCTTTTATGGTTTCTTTCGGCGCTTCTCCGCAGACCTTGATCATCTCATCTATGAGCTTCTTATCGATCACCCCGTTGAACGGGATTCATCTTTCTTTTGCTATGGATGCTAAGACATAAAACGTATTCGGTCACATGATACCATCCATGGATTCAGATTTGAACGCTTTTCCGTTCCAGCTTGTGAGTTTGTTTTCGACTGATTCTGATTGATTGATGATCTGTATGCATTTCACCGCTATCGCTTGTGTGAGCAATATCCCTTCGCTGAATCCGCCTCTTGCTTTGTTTTTTGCTAAAGCGGCTTCGTATTTTGCTTGCATATCTGCATCTGTGGTGATGATATCTTTCATCGCTTTCTTTTCCGCATCAAAGGTCTTCTGTATTTCAAAAGCTGCATAATTGTCATTATGGAAATTCCTTATGATCTTGGTGCTGAGATTATTCAGCTCTTTTTCAAAAAGTTTTTTCACTCATTCCTTGTCGAGCGTGTCTTTGACATATTCTTTTTCTTTTTGCGTTGATCCGTAATTGGTATCTAAACTCATGATTAGGCATTATCCTAAATAAAGCTTCTTTGATAATTGTATTCCTAAACAGAAAAAACGCCAAAAAACTTCAGCATTTTTCTCTTATTTCTTTGTCTTTTTCTTTAAACTATATATAATATGGGTTACAAGTTACAAGTTACAGGATACAGGTTGCAGGTTACAAGTTACAGGTTGCAAGTTATAGGAACCTGCTCCTTTCATCCTGCTCCTTGTTTTTTTGCTCCTTTCATCCTTCTCCTTGTCCCTTATTTTTGAAGATTTATATTGATTTTGATCACTCTGGTGCTGTTGTTTTCTATGCTTCCCATCTGATAAAACAATCCGTTGGCAAAGGGAGGGGAAAACGGCGCCTGATAATAGATATCTCCTGTCACATTCGTCACGTTGATATATTTCGGAAAATAGATGGTCGCTTTGGTTTCCCATCGTTTTTTGACCTTGCCTTGTCCCGGCTCGTCATAGACTCCCGGCTTGAGCCCCAAAATCGCTAACTCTCTATTGGTGATCTGAACTTCATATTTCTTCTCCATATCTTTGATGAAGGTCGGATAATATTCCGGGATGACGAATTTATAATAGATATTGATCGTATAGTTTCCATTTTTGAGATTACTGATATCGACGATATCGCTTTTGCTGTCTTTTTGGATTATCCCTTGTTCATCATTTATCTGTATGTGTTTGGTGATGAAACCGTCGATTTTGTTGTACGATACGTTGGTATCCCGGAAATAGATGTGATTTGGGTCAAAGGTATTCGTTAAGTTATGTTTGTCGAGTATTGCATTGAATCCTGTAGAAACATTGGAAAAATACATAGTTATGAATTGCTTGTTCGCTATTTCATCGAATCTGTTGACGACATTTTTTATGATACTTGATTTCTGATTATCAAAATATTGTTTGATCTCCTTGATGTACAATTCTTTCTTGTTTCCGCGGATTTCCTTTCTGATGAGGTCGATCGATGCATTGAGGAACTGTCGTTCCCGCGCCTTTTGCTTGAAGTTGGTAAAGAAGTTTTCCAAAAGATCTGACCTGATGAATATCACGCCTTTGATGTTCTGGTTCAATAATTTGTTGTACAGATCCGGCTGCATGGTCTTCTGCACTTTCCGCATTTCATAGGTTTTGTTGAACATCAGTTCATAGAGATCTTTGAGATTTTTCCCGTCGATGTCGCTGAATCCGAATTTGTTTCCTGCGATGAATCCTATCTTGCGATCAGGCAAGAACGGCGATGTCCATGTCGGTGCGATGATGCGTGTCTTGTATGCGATGAAATCCGGATAATAGGAATCCACGATTTCCAGATTCTTTATGTGTCATTGGCCGATAGTGACAAAAGCGAATGATCAAAAAAATCATCCATTCGGCCTTTTCTCGTTCGTATTCTGCAGGATGATGAGATAGTTGAATGATTGATCTTTTCCCAAGAGCTCAAAAAATTCTTTTTGATAGATCCTGAGATCAGAGAAAAAATTGATCAATTTATCATAATTGGAAAACCCGACTTTTTTGAGGTATTCCTTGTTCTGTTCCACATAATCCCGGCAAAAATTGATCTCTTTCTCTTTGGTGATGAAAATATTCTCTCCTTTGTCATAGCTCTGGATGATGTCTTCGAGCGTGATCAGAAAATGTGAGAGATCCTTGTCGAAGGTCCGAAAATAAAATGCGATCTGTCCAAGATCTTCTTTGAAAATATCTATCTTGTTCTTGGTATAGAGTATGCTGCTTATTTTTGCGAAAAACGTAAAAAAGATGAAGCATATGATGATCAGCGTGACAAATGTTCCGCTCAT
>CAZWTC010000032.1:0-289 GCA_964637175.1 uncultured Candidatus Peribacteria bacterium | reverse complement strand
TTTGTGGTCTGTGTGATTCAAAAATATTTCATGGGTCGCGGAAGGATAATATACTATGTATAGTAGTTTACCTATTTCTTTTTTTGAAACAAGCAAATTTTTCGATGGTAGGTCATTTTTTGCTTGAAATTGCATATGAGATTATTATATAGTCAACCAGATTTGTTTTTTTCGTATCGATAAATCCATTCAAACTTAGGGTCTAGATATAGGTAGTATGGGCATATAGCTCAGTTGGTTACCCCGACGCTTCGGGGTCATAAGGAAAGAAGGTGAAGTGGAAAAATAA
>CAZWTC010000031.1:9167-10083 GCA_964637175.1 uncultured Candidatus Peribacteria bacterium | reverse complement strand
CCGGGATTACAACCTTCGCAGGGTTGTGTCCTATCCATTAAACGACGAGATCATTGCACTAATTAACAATTAATAACGCGAAGTCCAGCACAGCTGGGAACAACTAATAAGTAATGAATCATATACCCATAAAATACCGTAATTTACAATAGTTCATAATCAAACAAATACATTCACTGAGAACTTAGCATTTAACATTTAGCATTATGTATTAATCATTTTTTCTAAGTAACGGCCAAAACCAAAAAGCTTATTCTCAGCTCGTTTTTGTGCCATAATCTGTATTCCGGTCGGCATCATCTCCGGTAGCCCCGATCCGTCGGGGTCATCTTCAACCATACCCATCGGTATCGACATCGCAGGCAATCATCAGATATTTGCTGGTATGGTATACATATCAGCCAAATACATCTTAAGCGGATCATTGGTCCTTGAGCCGATTTTCCATGCAACTTCCGGAACGGTCGGCGTCAGGATGATATCATATGTCGCAAATATCGTATCAAATTCTGCTTGCAGCTCCTCTCTTGCTTTCTGCGCTTTGAGATAATATCATTCATAGTTTGCAGAGCTCAACACAAAAGTACCGAGCAATATCCTTCTTTTCACTTCTTCGCCGAATCACGCGGATCTGATGTTCTCATAATATTTCTGAATAGTGTCAGCATCCATGCTATCTGATTGGAGACCGAATCTTATCCCGTCAAACCTCGCAAGATTCGTACTCACTTCCGCAGGCATAAGCGTGTAATACATGGGTACGGAATAGGCAAGCATAGGCAAGCTGATATCATCGACAACGATTCATGCTGTACGGAGTTTTTCTACCGTAGCCAGAAACAATTGCTTTATCTGAGGATCCAAGCCTTCTCACAATACTTCCTTAGGCACTCCTATCTTAAATTTCATTACTTCT
>CAZWTC010000031.1:0-9157 GCA_964637175.1 uncultured Candidatus Peribacteria bacterium | reverse complement strand
TAAATCCACCTGACGATCTAAACCCACCACTGTCATTACTTCTGAATCCTGAATTCTAACTTCTGAATTGACAAAATCATCAGAACGAGGATCGCTCTGCGAATCTTTGGGGTCGAATCCGGCAATGGCTTTCAAGAGTATTTCAGCATCATCTACCGTCGTAGTCAATACGCCGACCTGGTCCAAACTCGATGCCATGGATTGTACGCCATAACGAGAAACCATGCCGTAGGTAGGCTTCATTCCGACGATACCGCAACATGCAGCTGGCTGACGGATGCTTCCTCCCGTATCAGTCCCTAAGGCTGCGATGCATGCGCCTGAAGCGACCGCATTGGCTGATCATCAAGAGCTTCAGCCAGGATTCCTATCGATTCCATGGATATTTTTCGTCTTTCCGAAATAAGATGTTTCTGTGGATGTTCACATCGCGAACTCATCCATATTCGTTTTCCCTAACATCAGTCCTCAGTTCTTTTCAAGATTCAAAAAACACGTAGCACTATAAGGGCTTACATAGTCTTCAAGCATCTTGGATCCGCACGAAGTGATATAGTCTTGCGTAAGGATGATATCTTTTATGCCTATAGGCGCAGCTTTCAACGGTCTCGAAGCAAATTGGTCGAGATGAGCATCTACATAGTCTTCATGGAATCTTACAAAAGAAAAATAATCAGCATTGAGTCTTTTCGCTGTCTCCAGATACTCATGAACGACGTCCTGAGCCTTCAATGTTTCGGTCTGTATATAGTCTTTGAGAGTAAGATTCATATCTTTCATAATTAAAAATGAAAAATGAATAATGAAAAATGATGGTATTTCTTATATAAAAACATTCCGACGTTTTTAATTTTTCATTATTAGTTATTAGTTAATTTCCGAAGTTTTGAAGCAAAGTCTTGAGATCACGGATATCTTTGGAAGAAAGTCCTTGTGATGAAGAAGATGTCGGTGTCGGTGTTTTCACCGGAATCGTCTTTATCGGCGTAGTTGGTTTTGGTTTGGGAGATGAAGCTGTTCAAGTAGTGACAATAGTAGTTCATGTCTCAGCAGTTCACGTCGCAAAATTTTCTTGAGACAGTTCTACATCAGTAAGCAGAAGTTCATCATCACCAGTGATTTCTTGAATGGTTCATGTGGTTTCCAAGATAGTACCGGTCATATCAAGCACCGTTCAGGTGACAACAAGGGTCTGTCCGCTAAGGACAAAATGCGTACCGATAGTGGTATTAGAAAATGATTTGAGATCACGCAAAAGCTCGTTGGCAGCTTTGGGGCTGATCAGACGATAGATGAAAAACGCTATCAATAAGAGGATAATCACAAAGATAAGTCTTTTGATGAATTTCATGATCATACGAACAAAATAAAGCTTACCAAGCATACATATTTACCCAAAACTTGCAATACTAATTAGCCATTACCCAATATTCCTTAGCTGATAGCATAAGGTTTCAAGCAGCAAGCACCAAAAATAAAACGAAATTTCTATTGCCTCCGCGACAATTTTCACTACATACAATGGACAGCAAATTACCTTTCATCTCGTCCCTCGTTCCTAGTACCATGTTGAAATCGATACTCAAAAAATCTATCGAATATATGAAAAACGATCACAAAATCATCAGATTGACGATGGCGACATCTTTTTTCCATTCATTGATCGCGAGCTTATTGATCATCCTGAACGTAAATACGCTCTTTGCAAGAAACTATGAAAACGGACTGTATGTAGGTAAAGTCGCCGAATTTTTCGTCCAAGAGATCAACACCAATCACGTGATCAGTCGGGTGATCGGGATAACGATACTGCTTTTCATAGCGTATTCACTCGTGTATCCCGTAGGACAAGCAGCTATCATCCATTATTTCAACGACAAAAGCAAAAGCATCAAAAAAGCGCTCAAAAAAGGAAGAGAAGACTTTTTTCCTATGTTTGAATACGGGATCATCTCATTGATTCTTTCACCGACCGTATTCCGGCTGACTATCCTCAAGATAGCGGTTTCCGGAGGATTGCATGGAAGCTTCACTATCTTTATGCTCATCGTCCGATTTATCGCCATGACGGTCATCAACT
Organism: uncultured Candidatus Peribacteria bacterium; assembly: GCA_964637175.1. GTDB lineage: Bacteria > Patescibacteriota > Gracilibacteria > Absconditabacterales > Absconditicoccaceae > CAJBLF01. The sequence continues at coordinate 7,077 of CAZWTC010000031.1, read as the reverse complement.
GTCTTAAGATTTACACGAGATATATCATGACGCTGGAATGAAAATGACTGTATGATGCGATACTCAAAAGCTGCAACCTTTCATTCCACAATCTCAAAGAAAGCTTCAGATATGTAAGGATACAAACCATTCTGATCATAAATTTTTCATTGAATCTCTTCATCATGCTTGCGATTCCTATTCTCCTGATTTACTTGGCCATCGTCTGCAATATCATCCAATATCCCGGTGTCAAACGAAGCGTCTACGGATTATTTTTCCTTGGAATCACGTTAGGTTCCTATGCCAGCTCCATCGTAAGAGCATTTTTCGCCTACTTCCGGCAAGAAATCTACGACAATTTGACGAAAACCAAAAGTAAATTATCTCCTTAAGCTATTGTAATAAACAATAGTCCACACCAGCAATTCCTTCATTATTCATTATTCATTATTCATTATTAATTGGTTTTAAAGTTATATTATATAACTTTTTAACAAAATTGGCTTAGAACAGCAATCAAAAGCTGTTTTTTTTTGTACAAAAGACCGTTTCTGAGTATACTTAGAACTAAGGAGCAAGTTCCAGGTTTCAAGGAGCAAAAAAATACTTGCAACCTGTAACCTGCAACAAAGTATTCAGCATTTAGTCGTTTTATCGTTTAGTCGTTTATTCATGGAACTCGGTGTATGTGAACAGCTCATCAAAAATACCTATGAAAAGAATCCAGCTTCGCTGGAGAACATTTCGCAATTGACAAGCTCAGCGCGAGGAAAAGATAAGACGTCATGCATGCAGATGATGTGAGGAGTGAGTCAGATAAAGAATTTTTTGTTAGGGAATCCATATACTCCGGCAAGCACGACACAATGAGCTGGGTTCGGCACTTTACCTAGCGGAAAAGATCAGCAAGCTATACAAACGACTACTAGTACGACAGCGACATGACGGAAAGATACAGCGATTACCTACGGAACCTATGCGTTGGATGGACTGATAGGATTCATAGTGATCATGATTTTCCTCATCATCGTCAGGAATATGATGAGATTTTTCTATGATGTATTCAACTCCAGAAGGATCATATATCTCAAGATCTTGTTGCCGAGAGGGCAAAGCAAGCTCGATCGTGAACAGGAAAAAGAGCTTGCCAAAGACATGAAGGAAAAAATAGGACGTATGGCGCAGGTATTCCACAACTTCCACAAAATCGGCGGACTGAGCATGAAAGAGAACATCATGAGAAAGCTCTTTGATAAGCCGAAAACGACTATGATCTATCATTATGAAGATGGATTGCTCAATTTCATCATCGGGACATATCCCGAATATCAGCAGATTCTGGAAGGAGCGATTTCCGCTCAGTTTCCGAACTGTTCGATAGAGAGGACATTGAGACCGCAATTTTTCAAAAAGAAATACAACGATATCATACCGATAGAACCTAAAAGGAATCCGCTCTACAACATCAAGACATTCAAACAGCAGCCCGATGATCCGATGAACAACATCATCGATGCTATAGGACAGATATCCAGGTATGATACCTTAAGTATCGTCATGCCCATCAAGCCGTTAGGTGACCGGTTCAATAAAAAGTCGCAGAAAGCAGTAGATAGATTATATAAGAATCTTTCTCTTCGCTGAACAAATAATGCATGGCGGACATATATTCTCATGCCATGGAAGCTCATCGGATTCCTCGTCAATGGACCAAGCCAGAAACTTTTGAGTTCAAAAGCGGAGGAAGAGAACGTCACTATGGTGCGTATGGTCAAAGCCAAAGAAGATTATCTCAATGCCATGGGAGAAGAATCAGCATTACCATTTTTCAATACAGGTATCCTGGTCATCACAAGCTCTGATGACAAAGCTAATCTCGATTCGAATATCGATCAAATCGTAAGCTCGCTTACCATCTATGGTGACGAATATGGAAACGAATTGGTAGAACCGCAAGGCAAGACTGATGCGTTCGGATGGTTCTTCAAGCCATTCCGAAAAATCGCTGCAAAAAACTATATCACCAGATTTTTCTTTGCAAAAAATATACTCTGAATAAACGAACTGACGTCGCTCTTCCACTTCCCGGACGCCACCTATAACCGCTCACCGATTATTTCATGGATGCAATACAAAGTGCTCCCTGCACCGGAAAATCTTCCTATGCCAAAAGATTTCAATGGATATATCATGAGTGGAGTCTTAGCAGAAAGCTATAGATGAGGAAAACTTGATGCCATATTGGCAGACTACAAGAAACATCGAGCGGTAGCTGAAACCACACATAATGAAGAAATCTTGGAACCGATAGAAAAATTCACGCAAAAAGATCTCACAGGAAAAGAGATCATAGAAAAAGATGGAAAGAAATTCATCAAATCCATCATCCAGAAAAAATGATTCTGATATAAATTATTCAAGGATGCGATCCTATTGGGAACGAATATCTACAGAAATACGCTCTCCCCTATCTATATGAAAAGAGACGATAGGATGAGGCATTATTATTGTATAGGAAAATCAGGTACATGAAAATCAGTCTTTTTGCAGACCATAGCAAGACAAGATATCCGGAATGGCGACGGAATATGTCTGATCGATCCGCACGGCGATCTAGCAGAAGATATGCTTGCGTACATCCCGAAGGAAAGAGCGAAGGATATCATCTATTTCGATGCAGGAGACGAGGAAAGACCGATGGGGTTGAATCTCTATGAAATCAATATTTTGGATGAAGCGGATAGGGTCGTCAATGATGCGACAGAGATATTCATCAAGATGTTCGGTCCGGAAATCTTCGGTCCGAGATTGCAGGAATATTTCAAATACGGAAGCCTGACACTGCTCGAAGACTTCGAAGACAGGCCTACCTTATTGGACATCGTAAGACTCTTCACCGACGAAGGATATAGGGAATATAAGTTGAAAAAAATAACGAATCCTACCGTAAAAAATCGATGGGAAAAGACATTCAATGCGATGGGACAAAGAGAGAAAGAAGAGATAATACCGTATTTCTCAGCAAAATTCGTATCGTTCAACACCAACAGATTGATCAGGAACATCATCGGACAGACGAAATCAGCGTTCAAATTCGAAGATATCATGGACAACAAGAAAATCCTCATCATCAACCTCAGCAAAGGTAAGATAGGAGAATCCAATGCCAACCTGCTCGGTATGATCATCGTATCAAAGATCTATACTGCAGCGATGGCGAGAGCAAGACAGAAAGAAGAAGACAGAAAAGATTTCTTCCTCTATGTGGATGAATTCCAGAACTTCGTATCGTGAACATTTGCAGATATCTTATCGGAAGCGAGAAAATACAGATTATCGCTCATCATGGCGCACCAATACATCGCACAGCTTGATCCTCCTAAAGGACTCGGTGATGTCGGCGGCGGAAAAAACGATGTGAAAGCAGCGGTATTCGGTAACGTGGGTACCATGCAATCATTCAAAGTCGGTGCTCCCGATGCGGAGTTCCTTGAAAAGGAATATGCGCCGGTGCTTTCGCAGGAAGACATCGTAGGTATCGCGAACTATAAAGCATACGTCAAACTCAATATAGACAACTCGACTTCCCGCGCATTCAGCATGAATATGATCTACACCAAAGATTATCAAAACAAGAAGATAGTCCCTATCCTCAAAGAATATTCAGCCAAAAAATACGGAAGGAAGAGAGAATTCGTGGATGCAGAGATGGAAGCCAGATTGGGCATCAATACGGATGAGAACAAGTTGCCGGAAAAGACTGAAGCGGAAAAAATAGCGACAGAGGAAGCGGCAATAGTTGCAGCCAATCAGCCGAAATCGGAAGCTCCGCACATTCCGATCACAGAACCAGCGCCTACTCCAGCAACGAAATAAATATTCATTGCAAAAAAAAGAACGGAATATGCCGTTCTTTTTCATAATTGAAATATTTATTTAGCACCACAGCATTTTTTGTATTTTTTTCCGGAACCGCAAGGGCACGGATCATTTGGTCTTACTTTGTCTCATGGCTGAGGAACGACAGGTTCGTCAAAGACATTCGGCGTTCATTTCGGCTGATTCTTGTCATCGACTTCGAATATTTCGAATCCATCAGTATTTTCATAGACTATTTTTTCTTGCTCTTGAGCCTTAGGTCTTTCAAATTTGATCTCTTTGACTTCGGCGCTCACTTTTTCCAGCATCTTGAGATATTCAGCTTCAGTCTGGGAATTGGCCATGACTACTTGCTGCGCTTGATCTTGCTGTTGCACCATAGCGAAATCGATGCCGGCGATATATGCGGTCACATCGAATTTAAGTCTATATAAGAGCGTCTGGAATTTATCATAGGCTTCAGATTTATAGACGATCAAAGGATCAAGCTGTGCATATCACATAAGGCCTACTTTATCTCTGAGATATTCCATTTCATCGAGATGCTTGACTCGCAACGTATCTAAGTGATACAAATATACATCTTTAAATATTTGATACAGTCTATTCACATCCATCATCGCAAATTTCGCTTTGAGCTGCTCAAGCATAAAGAGCGAAAGTTCTGGTTGAAGCTGGTCAAACGTAAGCGCTTCGAGTGTCTGGAATTGTTTCTGTTCAAGTTTGAGAGAGAATTCCTTGTCCATCACGCGAAGGAATTGCGCTGGAGATTGCTCCAATGCTTTTGCAGTCACTATCTGCTGACGGACGATATCGCTCATATTCTCTTCGATTTCGCTTTTTATCTGTTCCACCAAAACCTTTCTCAATGATTCATCAGTCTCGCTTCCGAGAATATCATCTCTCTTTTTATAGATCGCTTGCCTCTGTTTGTTGATGACGCTATCATAATCAAAGAGATGTTTTCTGATACCGAAATGCCATCCTTCCATCTGCTTCTGTGATCTTATGATAGAGCTGGTGAACTGTTTCTGGGTAAGTTCGAGATTTTCAAGTTCCGCTTTTCCAAGCAGCATAGCTGCCACTCATTGGATCCTTTCTCATCACATTTTACGCATGATCAAATCATCAAGAGCGACGAAAAATACGGATACTCCAGGATCACCTTGCCTACCGGCACGTCCTCTGAGCTGATTATCGATTCTCCTTGATTCATGTTTTTCAGTTCCGAGGATGAAAAGTCCATAATGGAAATTCTGTTCTATCGTATCTGAAGCAGCTACATCAGCAGGTTTAAAGGACAATTCAGCGAAAGCATCAGTATTCGCTTTTTTGCTGCGATTGAATGTTATCTTCATCATGATACCCTGATGGCTGATCCGATCCTTTTCCGCTTCTCTGATATGTTCATCGTTCATGCCAAGTTCACGTCTGATACCATCCATCGTAAGCTCAAATTCTATCGATGAAAAAACATCTGCTGATATTCATTTCTTATCGGTAAGGATCTGCTTTTTGATCCATTTTGCATAATTGTCAGCAAGTTTATCATTGAGTCATTGTTCAAGTTTGATATCCGTTCCTCTACCAGCCATATTCGTTGCTACTACGACGCTTTTGTATTTTCCTGCTTGAGAGACGATATGCGCTTCCTGTTCGTGGAATTTTGCATTCAAGACATAATGCGTGATAGCATCTTTTTCCAGAAGTCTGGAAACATATTCTGATGTCGCGATGTTTGCGGTACCGATCAGGATCGGCTGACCGATTTCATGCGCGAATTGGATATGCTGTTTGACGAATTTCCATTTGATGGATTCGTTGTAATACACTTTATCGTTCCTATCTACTCTGATAGTCGGTCTATTGGTAGGGACTTCCAGCACGGAGAGCTCATAGATCTTTTCGAATTCTTCTCCTTCTGTCAATGCAGTACCTGTCATACCTGCAAGCTTAGTATATTGCTTGAAAAAATTCTGATAGGTGATGGTTGCAAGTGTTTTAGATTCTTTTTGAATTTTTACTCACTCTTTTGCTTCTATCGCTTGATGCAGACCTTCGGAAAATCTCCTTCCCTGCATCGTACGGCCAGTATGTTCATCGACGATAAGCACTTCATTATCTTTGACGATATATTCCTTATCTTTTTCATACACGGCTTGTGCACGGAGCGCATTCTCTATATGATGGATTTCTTCATATCACAATTCCTTATAGAGATTTTCGACTTTAAGGATTTCTTCCAATTTGGCGATACCTCTTCCGCTCAATGCTGCAGTCTTGGTCTTTTCATCGATATAATAATCACCGTCCTCTTCCTGATCTTTTCCCGATTTGTTGTCAGTAAGCAACTCTTGGAGCAATCATTTAGAGACTTTCTTCTTAGCGGAACATGGCACTAATCATTTGGCGATTTGCGCATAATAGACATATTTTTCCGTAGCTTCGGCATTTGGCTCAGAGATGATAAGCGGAGTTCTCGCCTCATCTATCAAGATACTATCGATTTCATCGACGATAGCATAATGCAAGGGTCTTCGGAGAAGCGATCTATCTTTCATGGATTTGACCAAATTATCTCTCAGATAATCGAATCCAAGTTCCGAATTTTCTACGTAGGTGATATCTTTTGCATATTCATCCCTCCTTCTTTGCAATGCGACGGTTTTGGTGACGCAACCGCAAGACAATCACAATCGGCCATACACATGTCACATCCGCTGCGCATCACGTGAAGCGAGATAATCATTGACCGTGACGACATGCACTCATTTGCCCAACAAAGCATTCAAATACACCGGCATGACAGCTACCAAAGTTTTTCCTTCTCAGGTCTTCATTTCAGCGATGATTCATTTGTGCAAAATGATCCCTCAAAGCAATTGCATATCATACGGAACCATATTCCATGTCAGCATTTCACCTTTGACTTCAACTTCAGATCCGACCATTCTCTTGCACGCTTGTTTGACCGTAGCGAACGCTTCAGGCAAAATATCATCCAAAGTCTCTCCCTTGGCGAGTCTGTCCTTGAATTCCTGAGTCTTCGCTTTGATCTGGTCATCGGAAAGTGCATCAAATTCAGTTGAATATTCATGTATCTTTTTGATTAAAGGAAGCAGTTTATTGAGCTGTTTCTGATTATAATCCCCAGCTATCAAACTAATGATCTTTCCAAACATGTTTTTTTCAAAATTACTAAAATCTATTATCCAC
>CAZWTC010000030.1:4254-10605 GCA_964637175.1 uncultured Candidatus Peribacteria bacterium | reverse complement strand
ATATCGTAGTCAATACGTAGATTCCGAGACCGAGCATCAGGAGTCCTACGATGAGATGGATTAGTTGAGTCTTTTCATGTTTGATCTTAGCGATCTTGTCTACGCTCGCATATCAGAAACCGACAAGCAGAGCGATGATGAACATCGGCAATACGAAGATCAGATTATAGACGATCAGATAGATATATCATCGGAGATTAAGGTTTTTGCTTTGAGAGCTGAGGAATCATAATATCGTGAAATACGGACCGGAAGAGCAGGGAAGAAGAAATAAGCTCACCAAAATTCAGATGACGAAAGTTCATCGCGGAGACGAGACTTTTGAGATCAGATCCTGCATTTTCGGTCTCCGGCTAAATGGCACTTCCATGACGAACCGTTTCCCGTATCGGAAATAATCCTTGAGATTTGCAAGTCAGACCAAGATTCAGAGTATTCATACGACAAGCTTCAAGACGAACGTATTACTAGCTGTTGCAAGCGCCGAAAAGAGCCCTATACCCATAGCGAGATAGGTGATGAAGACGGCCAATGAAAACATCCCTCATGCAAGCAAAGTCTTTCTTCTGCTTTGATGTCTGCTGAGAATCGTTGAAAGCAGCAAGAGCATTACAGCGAATGCGCATGGATTGATACTATCGGAAACCGCAGCAGGAAGCATGATACCGAAAAATGATAATCTCTGTTTCAAGCTTTTTTCTACAGGCGCCGCTCCTCCGCTCAAGGCCGTATCTTTACAGGCTGCAGCAGTGATTTGCGCTAATTTCCCGGAAAAATAATCTATGATATTGGTATCGCCATTGATGTATTTACAGTCGGCGCCGCTAGTGATGATAAGGAAAGGGACGCCGATCTTGTCGTACGTCAGCTTGTGTTTTTCAAGATATCCGTTGAATTCATTCAGATTCTTCTTATTGAAAAAGACCTCTTTTTGCACCAGATCAAATTTCTTATTGATGGCATGTTCTTTGAAATACTGCTCTACATTGGCGCAATGAGGACATCCATTTCCATAGAACAAGATATATTCCTGAGCCATACTCACGCTCGCCATGCTGATCACGAACACAACAATTCACAATATATACTTCATCGCTATAATACTGAAAATTTAAAGAGCATTAAAAATTATTGAATTCGTAATTCGTAATTAGTCATTCGTAATTTAATTTTTGTATTTCGTCGCTTCCAGGGTCAAAGTGCCGTCTTGATCGACGCTCACGGACAGAAGATTATCGATATTGGTCTCCAATAATTCATGATTCACATACACGATTCATTGCGCCAAAGCTCCGATATCCAATCCGGAGATATAATCCACATTGCCGACTTTTGCAAGCGATTGAGCTTTTGCAAAATCCTTGCTCACATGCAATTTCGCCTTGTCGGCTATGATTTTCGCTTGCTGCAAAGCGATAGCATAATCTCATTTGTAGACAAGGACAGTTGACGTATATCCATTATCCTTGGTATATTTTTGTTTGGAAAGGACCTTATTGAGCTGCATGCCTTTCGGTTGAGTCATTCACAGTTTTTTTGCTCGAAGCGGCAAGGAATAAGAGGTGATGGATTTCTTGTCGAATATCTTTTGCGCTTGAGTAAACGCATCTTCAATGCTATTTTCCGTAGTATCCGTAAGATCCACATATCTTTGCTGAAGCTGATCTATGAGATCTTCAGCCTCTTCCATAGATATCTTTCATGCATTCATCTTTTCAGATACGCGAGTGATCACGTTCTGTAATGTAGCCAGATCAGATATTTGATTGACATCCATAGTGCTGATATCATTTCTCTTGCATCAAAAAATCACGACAGAAGACAGAAGGATCAGCAGCAGATATTTCTTCATGGAGATTTCTTAAACAGAATAAAGTTACAGGTTACAAGTTACAGGTTGCAGGATTTTTTTGCTCCTTGCTTCTTCCTCCCTGAATTATATTTTAGTTTTTAAACATATGTTCGTTCTTTAAAATCAATATCAAGAGTACGAACGTGATCAAAAGACTGAAGAAGCTTCATCAGAAACTTCCGAATGATCTGTATGCATAGAGTCCTGAAGGGATCAAACTTATGATGAATGAAAGGATAGAGACAAAGAATCCAAGGATCACCAATGCCAACACTCGTTTTTTGAATCTGATCATGCCGATTCACGTAAACAGCGAAAGAAGTGAAAATGCGATAGATAACAATACAGCGATCAATACGCGAAGTCCGATACCGAAACCTAGATTGAACATAAACCCGAGTCAGCTCAAAGAGATCAAAAACGAGAATATTCCGACGATTCACGTAATAAGCGATATCCGTCCGATGATAGTGAAAATGGTTTTGAGATATGGCTGCAACTTATGATTGACATCATTTACCACATGAGCACCCATGATATCTTTGACGATTTTGTAGTTGAGAAATTTATGTACGAATCCTTTATTCATGATTTTTTCCATATTGCGATCAATCCTGTTTTCTACCTTATCCAAGGTTTCTTCTTCGCTAAAATGCTTTTTTTGATGAGGTTGATTTTGTTTTTCCATGAGCAGTGTGTAATAAAAAATTAAAAAGTAATTGATATAGATCAATAAGCTTATATGAAATTTATCACTGATTTCAAGCCTTTAAAATGAATTAAAAATTCAGAGTTCAGAGTTCAGAATTATATATTTTTTCTGAATTATACATTCTGCATGCATTTATTCTTTCTGCATTCTAAATTATACATTCTGAATTAATTGAAACGTTTCCTTTGCTATCATGAGCTCTTCATTCGTAGGGATGACGACGACCGCGACCTTGGAATCCGGAGTGGTGATCATCTTTCCCTCAGGAAGTTCATCCTGATTAGCCTCAGCATCAAGCGTGATTCACATCCACGATAATTTTTCCAGCAATGCGGCTCTTACGATCGCTCTATGTTCCATGACGCCAGCAGTCAAGACGATGACATCGACTCATCACAAAAGTGCAGCATATGCTCAGATATATTTCACAAACGAATTGATATACATATCCAAAGCGAGGGAACACCTCGTATTTCACGTTTCTATCCCAGCAAGGATATCTCTCATATCATTAGAGACTCAAGAGACTCCGAGCAATCAGCTCTGTTTATTGAGCAGATCATTTATCTGATCGACCGTCATGGATTCATGCGTCATAAGATAGGTGATGATTGCAGGATCGATATCTCCGCATCTCGTACCCATCATCACGCCTTCCAAAGGCGTCATTCCCATAGAGGTCTCTACGACTTTTCCATCTTTTATCGCAGTTATGCTTGCCCCATTCCCGATATGACACGTGATTACCTTATTTTTCTGAATTTTGAATTCTGAATTCTGCATTAATTGTTCATAAACGTATTGATGAGAGATTCCGTGGAATCCATATCTTCTGATTTTGTACGTCTCATAATATTTCATCGGCAAAGCATAGAGATAATGCGCAGGTTCCATAGTCTGATGGAAAGCCGTATCAAACACCGCCACCTGGATGATATCAGGAAGCAAAGCTTTGCACGCAAGGATAGCTTGAAGATTTGCAGGATTATGCAAGGGCGCCAAATCTGAGCATTCAGTGATCCTTGCTATCACTTCATCAGTGATGACGACAGGATCTTTGAAATATTCTTCTCCATGTACCACCCTATGCCCTATCGCATCAAACGCTAAGATTCAATTTTCAGAGATATGCGGCAATATGGAATGCAAGGCGTCCTTATGATTTTTCATTTCAGAACCATTTTCTCAGATATGCTCAACGTTTCATTTTACTACGACACTCTTTTTCTCCATATCAAAGAGCTGATATTTCAAAGACGAACTTCACGCATTGATGACCAAGATTCTCATAGAAATCGATTAAAAGATTAAAACATATAGAATATTAAAAGATTTGTGCAATAACTAATTAGTTTACTTAATTTTTTAATCTTAATAATCTTTTAATTTTTTAATTAGTAAAAACAATAAAAAAAACTCCCCGATAAATCAGGGAGGATATATATCATTTGGAAATATCCGCTTTGATATGTGGATGAGGATCATATCCATCCAAGGTAAAGTCTTCATATACAAAGCTGAAAATATCCTTCACCGCAGGATTGATGTTCATTACAGGAGCTTTTCGAGGTTTACGAGTAAGCTGCAATCTTGCTTGTGTAAGATGATTATTGTACAAATGGACACTTCCGCCTGTCCAGATAAAGGTTCCAGGTTTCAGGTCGCAAACTTGAGCGATCATCATAGTCAGAAGCGCGTACGATGCGATATTGAAAGGCACACCCAAGAAGGCATCGCAGCTTCGTTGATAGAGCTGCAGACTCAATTTACCATCAGTCACATCAAACTGGAAAAGGCAATGACATGGTGGCAACGCCATCTGAGCAATTTGAGCCACATTCCAAGCAACGACAACATTTTGTCGGGAATTAGGATTGTTCTTAATCATATTGATCGCCTTAGTGATCTGATCTATATGACCCCCATGATAATCCGGCCAAGCCCGCCACTGATATCCATAGATCGGTCCAAGATTTCCATCTTCATCAGCCCATTCATCCCAAATGGATACTTTATTATCATGCAAATACTTTATATTGGTTTCACCTTTGAGAAACCACAAAAGCTCATAAACAATAGATCGGAGATGAAGCTTTTTGGTGGTGAGCAGAGGAAATCCGTTGCTTAGGTCAAATCGAATCTGATAGCCAAAGGTATCTAATGTACCAGTACCGGTACGATCACCTTTCTGTGATCCATTTTTGAGAATATGTTTCAACAGCTTATGATATTCTGCATCAAACGGATTGATTTTTTTCATTGAATACATGATATATTTTATTTAGGTTTGTCATTTTTTTATTTATGCAAATACCATATGGAAATATCTGAAAATATCAAGAAATAAAAAACGATTCGATACACATGGTAAAACAATCATCCATGATAAGATTTTTCTATTCCCTTTGACTTGAAAGCATTTCAACTTTTATTATATTCACTATTCAAGCAAAGCTTGAATGATAAAAGTCCGCTTAAGCGGACGATAAATAGATAAATTGATAAAATTTATCGTGAAACTTTTATCATTTTATCGTGAGTCCGCCTAGGCGGACAAACATTTATCATTTTAATCGCTTAGTCATGTTGCAGAAAGAATTGATCCAAAGTCTCAACGCATATCGGAAAGAGCATAAGATTTTCCAGAAATCCCTCGATCAGAGGTCAGAAAAATTTCAATCTGTAACCTATGACGGTCCTCCTTTCGCTTCATGAACTCCGCATTTCGGGCATGGATTGACGTCAGCGATGAAAGACGCTATCCTCAGATACAAGACGATGAAGTGATATAAAGTGAACAGGGATCGATGACGGGATTGCCATGGTCTGCCTGTTGAAAAAGCAGTCGAACAGAAGCTTGGCATCGACGGGAAAAAAGATATCGAAGAAAAGCTCGGTGTCCAGAAATTCGTGGAAGAATGCAGAAATTATGTCAGCAATACCAGCGATGAACGGAAACTTTTCGTTGATCGGATAGGAAGACGAGCTGATATGGATCACGCATATTATACGATGAATCTCGATTATATGGAATCCGTCATCCGAGTCATCCAGAATATGTACAATCAGAATCTGGTCTACAAGTGATTCAATGTCCAATGGATGTGTCCGAGCTGTGCGACGACATTATCCAATTCCGAAGTCAATGAGGGATACAAGGACAGACAGGATCCAGCGATCACGATCAAATTTCCATTGTATCAGACTGATGAAGACCTAGAAAAAATATTCGGAAAAAAAATTGACTGCGAAAAATCAGAGGACGGACTTTTGCAAGTAGTGTGTTGTGCAATCAAAAAGGATAATAAATTCCTCATGATATATCACAAAAGATGAGAGAAATATCTCTTTCCCGGAGGGAAAATAGAGAAAGGAGACGACATGGAAACCACCATAAAAAAAGAGCTCAAGGAAGAGATAGGTGTTGATGTCACAAAAATCACGCGTATATGAACATTCAAAAAAATCATCAAAAAAGTTTTATCGACGATGATATTCGCAGATGTGGAAATCTCTGGAGAACCGAGAAATCTCGAACCGGAAAAACATCCGCAAATGATTCGAGCAGAGATTATTCCTTCGGACAACAAGCTCGGTTTCGCAGTAAAAATAGAAAGCACCATCATCGATGATGACAATGAAATCATGAATCAGTTTTATGATCTCTATCTGTATCAGAAAAGGATTTTTGAAAAGACAGATCCACAAGCGCCGTTCAGCGTATTGGCATGGACGACTACCCCATGGACATTGCCAAGCAATATGTTTCTTGCAGTAGGAAATCATA
>CAZWTC010000030.1:0-4244 GCA_964637175.1 uncultured Candidatus Peribacteria bacterium | reverse complement strand
TCATCGATGATGACAATGAAATCATCAATCAGTTTTATGATCTCTATGCATATCATCATCAGATAGCTCAAAAAGTAGGCGATGAATCAGCAAAAGTGAATGTCCTCGCTCGGACCACGACTCCGCGGACATTGCCGAGCAATATGTTTCTTGCAGTATGAAATCATATCCGTTATATGATGGTATTTGATAAAGCATCGAAAGAATACTATATCATTGCTGAAAACCTTATGAAACAATATTACAAGAACGCCGACGAATATATTCTCATCAATATCATCCAAGGCGAAGATATGGTAGGACTAAGATATGAACCTTTATTCCAGCACATCAACAACAGCAAGATAGACAAAAAATACAAAGAGCAATTCTTCAGGATCATAGCAGGAGAATTTGTCAGCACGGAGGACGGAACAGGTATCGTGCACATCGCACCGGCATTCGGTATGGAAGATTACAACGCCGTCGCACAATTCTTGCCGAGAGAAGACAGCAAAAACCGGCTTTTCCTGCCGGTGAACGACTATGGTGAATTCACCGATGAAGTGCCCGAACGAAAAGGCATCAGAGTCTACGATGCGAACAAAGAGGTCATCCAGAGACTCAAAGAAGAGAAAAAACTCATCGGACAAAGATCATACGAACACTCCTATCCGCATTGCCGAAGATGCGACACACCATTGATCTCCAAAGCGTTGACGAGCCGATTCATCAAAGAGCCTTCGCTCACGCCTATCACAGTGCCTCATGCTGAAGAGATAGGATTCGTTCCGGAAACCGTCAAAAAAAGATTTATCGATGTCATCAAAACAGCGCCGGATCGGAATCTTGCAAGGAACAGATATCGATGAGCTCCGCTGCCTATCCGAGAAGTTACAAGTTCCAAGTGACAAGTTACAAGTAAAAAACAACCTGAAACCTGAAACCTGAAACCTGAAACTAAAGACGATATCATCGTAGCAGGAACCCTCGAAGAGATTTATCAAGGGACAAGAACCGGATCACAGAATCTTACCAAAAATCTTTTGATCAGACACACAAGGACAGATTACAATGAAGTCCACAAGCAAGACAGCTTAGGAAAAGCTGTGCTTAGCGCATTAGGAGAGAAACAAGCGAAACAATTGGCGTCACGGATCAAAAAATCGACAAAAAAAGATGTCACGCATATCTATATTTCTCCTAGCCAAAGATGTTTGTTCACTATTTTGCTATATCTGAAAAGCAGATATACTGAGGAAGAGCTGCAAACGATACAAAGAAAATATGAAGAAGTGAGAAAGATATTCAAAGATCTTCGAGACAAGGATGAACTCATTTCTTATATAAAAAAATCTGATACTAAAAAAACATTTGAACTGATCCCTCAAGTATGCGTTGATTTCAGATTGACGGAATATATCTTACCGGAAATGCAGGATCAGGTCTTTGATTGCTCTCTCATCACATCCATTCCGATGGATGAAAGGCTTTATCCAAAAAGCGAATCGCTCAATGATCTCAAAGAAAGGACGGAAAATTTCTTGCATGAAGTGAATACCAGACACAAAACGGAAACCATCATCATAGTCGCTCATGCAGAACCGATCACCATGATGAAGAATATCTTCAAACCGTTCGATTATATCAGCAAAAGAGACGATTATTATGCACACAACAAAACGATAGAGACATACAAACCGCAGATTCGTTATCGAGACAATGATAGGAACAAGGAAATAGATCTTCATAAACCATACGTAGACAACTACCGATTCAAGAAAGGGAACAAAGAATATCGCAGGATACCGGAAGTCATGGATTGCCGATTCGAATCATGATCAATGCCATTTGGTCAGGTATGATATACCTGACAGATGCAAGAAATAAGGGAAAAGGATAAAGGCCTTTCACCTTCTACCTTTCACCTTCTGACTACAAAGGCGAAGCCTTTGGTTTATCCAGCAGATTTCATCATCGAAGGGCTTGATCAGACCAGAGGTCGATTCAGAGGAATGCATGTCGTTGGCAATGCCGTCATGAAAAAAAATTCATTCAATAACGTGATCATCAATGGGCTCATCCTTGCCGAAGACGGAAAGAAAATGTCAAAAAAATTGAAGAATTATCCAGATCCAGAATATTTGTTCGGAAAATACGGAACTGATGCATATAGATTATACCTCCTCTCTTCACCGGGAGTAAGGGCTGAAGCGGTGAAATTCGCAGAAAAATGAGTGGAGCAAGTCTACAAGGATTTCACGGCATCCATCATGAACGCCTATAAGTTTTTCGAAACTTATGCGAACGTTGACAAACGATCTACCGATAATACGACAATATACTTCATGAGACATGCGAAAGCAAACGGACTATTGCTTGATCATCCCTTAGCGGAAGAAGGCATCCAAGCCATGCAGGATCCCAAATTCATAGAAAACGTACTAAGAATCAATCCAGACATCATTTATGCAAGTCCATCAGTCAGGACAGTCCAGACGGCTGAAGAAGTGGCAAAGATCATGAAGCTCTACAGAGGCAAAAAAGTGAAGATCAAGACGAATGAAAGGTTGCGGTCAGGAGAGACAATGGATACTATAGGCATATATAAGACACTTCTTAAGAAGGGAAAAGGACAGAATATCCTGATTATTTCCCACGATGTGAATTTCAACGAACTCCGACCGACGCTCTACAACACGAAAGCATCCCTCGACAAGCTTGAAGCAGTAAAGCTTCCTAGCTACAGCATCGACAATGAATTGGATAAACGGATACTTGCAGAGCTTCACAATCTCGGTATCCAAGTCCAGCAAGAGATGGATAAATATTTCCTCGACACCAGCGCAAAATTTGTTTTAGGATTCATAGAAAAACTCAATAACCGGTTCATCAGAAGATCAAGAAGAAGATTCCGAGCATCAGGAATGGATCAAGATAAGCGTTCAGCATTCAACACCTTGTTTGAAGTATTGCAAAGCTATATGAAGATCTGTGCGCCGTTTGCGCCATTCATAAGCGAACACATCTATCTTCAATTACAAAAATTTGTCACCCCTAATCCGTCTCTCCCGTCTAATCCATCTATCCACTTAGAGCATCTTCCGATCTATTCAGAAAAATACATCGACAAACAATTACTTGAAGAGATAGAGCTAGTCAGAAAGGTTATTTCGCTTGGGCTTTTCATCAGATCAAAAAACAAGATGGCAGTCAAACAACCTCTCGCAAAGATGCAAATCAGACTATAAGACCAATCAGCAGGAATCTTCTGATATCATCATCTGAAATCATCAGCTAAAAACATTTGCAAAATTTGAAACTTTATATATACTTGTTTGTAACCTTTTATACCTTTACATATCTGACAATGCCAGCAAAAAAACCTGCAAAAAAAGTTCCAGCAAAAAGTTCAGTTGGATTCAAAGCGAAATCTTTCGCAAAAGATTTTGAAAAAGAAGCTAAAGTATTCAAATCTGAAAGCAAAGAAATCGGAACAAAAATCTGAGCTCGATGGGAAGTCTCTTCCACTGAAGAGAAAATCTTCACTATCATCGGTATCATCCTTTTGATTTTCGGTCTCTATGTCCTTCGCAATATGATCGGTGGAATGTTATTGATCGTACTTGGTATCCTATTCGTCACAGGATTCTTCCTCAAGAGAAAAAAATAGTAATTTCCATGCTCTTATCATAAAGCTCCGCAATACCGTGGAGCTTTTTTCATACAATCAAAAAAGTCCGCTAGTAAATATACTAACGGACCAACCATGAAAAAAAGAATTTTGCAAATTTATTAACCGTATATCACGTATATACAAATCCTCAGCAAATGCAAGAAGAGATATATCTCTTAGTCAACCCCGTACTTTAGTGCGGGGATATAGTTACAAGTTACAATCAAGGAAGATATTTTTGCTTTAGTGCGGGGATATTTTTGCAACTCAGAGAAATAGTGCGGGGATATAAAAGCGCCTTGATAATACAGGACTTTTGTATAAAAAAAACACAGCTATATTTATCATATATATGAGAGAACAATGCCAAAACTTACGCCAAGAGCAAAAGATTACAGCCAATGGTACAACGAAATCGCCCAGGAATTAGCAGAAAATTCTGCTGTCAGATGATGCATGGTGATCAAACCCTATGGATTCGCATTACGAGAAGATATCAGGGATGTCCTTGATAAGATGTTCAAAAATACCGGACATGTGAATGCATATTTTCCTATATTCATCCCGAAATCCTTTTTGAACAAAGAAG
>CAZWTC010000029.1:3539-10624 GCA_964637175.1 uncultured Candidatus Peribacteria bacterium | reverse complement strand
TTCAGTCTTTGGGAAACGATAGATATATTTGAGTGCATAATCGAAACACTTCATACTTTTCTACGAAAAGATTAAAAGATGTAGAAGATTAAAAGATTAAAAAATTTGGTACATGAGTAACTACGTGATAAATATTTTAATCTTCATAATTTTCATAATGTTTTAATTATTTTTGTAATGCAAAGTTTATAGTCGATTCGTTGCTGGTGAATAAGGCGACGATATCTCCTTCGGGTTTGTCCGTGGATTTGATGTCAGAAATCAATGCTTCATGTTTGAAAAAATCTTTGAATTCATGTATGATGGCTGTCAGACTTTCATCAGCAGTCGAAAAGAATAATTTCACTTTGCTATCTACGCTATAGTCGGCGTCTTTTCTCATCTGGTTCAAAAATCTGGAGATCTCACGGGCGACTCATTCTCTTTGAAGCTCAGGAGTGAGCTGCAAATCGAGCTTGGCGATGATATTTTGATCCACGGCCATATTGTCGCCTTCCAGCCCTTCATAGGCTATTTCATATTCGCTCTTTTCCAAGGTTCGTTCGTTACCGTCGTTATCAAAGATGATCATTTTCCCGTCACCGGCATCTTTGATATTCCCTTGTTTGCCGAGTTGGATGATCTTTCCCGTGTCTTTTCCGAATTTTGCGGAAAGCTGAGAGCCGATAGGCTTGAATGTCTTTTGTATCTTGATGGAATCATCGAGCTCTTCGATATGCTTTACGTTCACTTCCTCTTTGATGATGTCCTCGTATTTTTTAAGCAAGGCCTGTGCTGATGTAGTCATAGAATGATTGCAATACCAATAAAAAATTACGACAATAGTATAGCAATATCGCCCAAAAAAGCAATTCAAAAAATTTATTCATTGAAAAATATGACTAAAAAGCTAATCTTTTAATCTTAATAATCTTTTAATCTTAATAATTATTATGATCATCAACATGATCGCCGCGATGGCGTCGAATAGGATAGTCGGAAACAAAAATCAGCTTCCGCGGCACTATTCAGCTGATTTGCAGCATTTCAAAAAAGTCACGTCCGGCCATATCGTCGTGATGGGATACAATACGTTTCTTTCGATAGGAAAACCGCTTCCCAATAGGAGAAATATCATCCTTTCCAAAGCGCCGGTCGAAGATATGGAACGGTATGAAAGTATCGATGCGATGAAAAAACAATTGGAAACCGAACATATAGATCAGATTTTTATCATCGGATGAGCTAGCATTTATCGTCAATTCCTTCCTATGGCGGATTTCATCTATTTGACGGAAATCAAAAAAGCCTATGAATGAGATACCAGTTTCCCTGAATTTGAAGACGGATTCACTGAAGTTTCAAGAGAGCCTGGTGAAGAGATGGATTTTGTCTTATATACAAGGAAATAATGAAAAAAGCGCTTATCGTCTATTATTCCAGAACCGGAGTCACCAAAAGGCTTGCTGAATCGCTGCACCATGCAATGGATTCTGATATCGAAGAGCTCGTCGACACCAAAGATAGATCAGGCACAATCTGATATCTTCTTGCCGGCAAAGAAGCGACGCTCAAAAAACTCACCACCATAAAGACGCCGAAATTCGATCCTGCTGACTACGATATTTTGCTTATCTGAACGCCGGTTCGGGCATTCACCATGGCAAGCGCAGTAAGGACCTATATCACTGACCATCACAAAAATTTCCCCAAAAAGATAGCGTTTTTCTGCACGCAATCATGAAGCGGTCACGAAAGGACATTCCGTCATATGGCAGAATTATCGCAAAAAAAACCTGCCGCAACAGCAGATTTTCTGACCAAAGACATCGTCCACCATGATTTCCAAAAAAGGATGTGGAGCAGTTTATTTCCGAGATATTGTAACTATCTGTTTATCTATAATGACAAATGATTAGTCTCGTATACCAAAAGCTTTTTTTGTATCTTTTATATCAAGTTTGCTATGTCATATATAATCATATGCTTCCAGTGGAGGTGATACCTGACGAACTAATTTATATAAATGTCTGTCTTTGTTGACATTAAATTTGATGTCGATATAAATTGATAATTCATCTCTAAAAGATGACAAATTATTCATGAAATTATAAAGATGCTCATTGTAAGGAACAGCATAATTGTTTATATCGAAAAAATCCAAGTCTTTTAAAGCATCCATATATTGTTTTGCTTCTGCTTCGTTCTGTATAGGTAACTGTTTGAAAAAAACTTCATTAATGCATGTTCTCATTTTAGGCAATGAGATAAATTCATCCCAATGCTGTTTTATGACAAATTCCACTATTTTTTTGGCTATTTCATTAGTAGCAAGGCAATCCGCCAAAACGTCGGCAGTCACTTCTTGTAGATTCCTTAATTTTTTTCACTTTTTTTCTTCATGCTGATCGGTGTTATCAAGGCGTTTTTCCATGTAGATATGATTACCGGATAAAATATTGTCGATCATGAGTATCGATAAATCAATAAAAAAGTCAATAGAAGATGATTTCCATGATAACAAAAAAACGTCCGGATAAAAAATCCGGACGCAAGAGTTTAGAAAAAAATAATTTCCAGTGTGATTATCCCTAGAATAGAGGGACAGCCATTTGCTTTTTTTGCCATGACGTAATATAGTCCTGGCTCTTCTTGCCCTTTGAAGGCAATGGAAGTTCCCGTTCCCTTTTTTTCTTCTTTTGGGACCAGCTCTCCATATTTGAAGAGTTGATATACTACATCCGATTCCGAAGAAGGCAGCACCACATCGCTGCTTGTCTTTCCTTCACAAAACGAAGGAAAGTCGCAAATGATAGGAAAACTCATCGGTCGTTCATTGACTGTTACTGTGGCTGTACCATCTCCACTAACCGGTTTAGTAGTTCTATTGCTTACTGAAACAATAGAATAAGTCCGGCTAGATAGCGGAGTCACGTCCAGAGAAAAGACTTCTGTCGTAATTCCGGTTACAGTAAATTCACTTTCTATAAAGTTGTCTTTAAAAGTAACATCCCATATAGGTCCGTTACTTAGAAGAATTGGAATACTAATGGTATTCCCTGCACATACGGTATATGTCCCACTGATGGTAGCTGTAGGGGGAACTTGTGCGTTGATTACGATTGTTGCTGCAATCGCAACTACTACTAAAAAAAATTTTTTCATGTGTTTTTTATTTTACTTGTTTTTGTTTACGTGAAATACGTATACACATTCGGATACAAAAGTAAAGGATTTGTGCTTGTCCAGGAGATATTTTTTTGAGCGTATAGCGCGATGGTGATCTTTGTAATATAAAAAAAGGCTAGCATATATGCCAGCCTCAAAGTACGTTTCTTTATGGAATTATTTCTTCGGGTTTTCCTGAAGGAAGATATGTTTTCCGCCCCTTTTCTGTTATCCCTGCAGGATCGCAGATGTCAAAGGTGAAAAGGAATCCCTTTTCTGGCGTATATCTCCATTCAGTTATGTAATAGATATATTCGTTTTGTTTGATGACTATCGGATCTTCATCGATTTCATCCAAAACAACACCATCAGGCTTGAAAGAAAATGTTTTTAGATTCAAATGAGAGTAAGTATTGATTATTTCTCTTATTTGATTCTGAGTTTTCTTACTGATATACCATTTGCTTTTCATTACTATGATCATATCGTCGAGATAGTCCTTCAATGCGAAGGATTTTGTCCTTTTTTCTAATTCTTTTGTGTATAGTCTCTTTGTATAATCACATGCAAAGATAAAATACATGACCATACAAAATGCTAAGAACAAATATAGTATAAAATATGCAGTATTTGTATCAGTGGTAAGAATCTCTATCGTATTAGCGTAGCCACCAAAATCTATTGGCAGCGCAATACCGAAGATCAAAACAGGTAATAGAAATATTACAACAAATCCCATTACCACATTAATCGTTTTAGCACGATTAATGATTTTTTTGTTAGATTTCTCAAATATTTTTTTGTAATCTATTGTTTCCATATTTATTTTTGTTTAATTGTTTTTATTTGCTATATATCTTATATCTATTCTGTAGTAAATGTAAAGAGAAGATATTTGACGAGACAATCAAAAAAAAGTCGGCGAATAAGCCGACTTAAAGGGATTTTAGTGTTCTTGATTTATTACCAGAAGTTCCATTCTAAAATTTCACCGTTTATTGTTTCTATAAAAAACAAAGATTCCATAAAGTTTTTAGTATTGATTCTATCAAAAGCAAAGACGAAGCCAAGTTTCGTAGAGTGCCTCCATCCAGTAAGATAATACACATATTCGTTGTGATTGATTTTCAGAAATTTTACGTTATGTCCAATTTCTTTTTGTCTGATTACCTTATCATCAAATATAAATCTCTCATAATTTAACCAACAAATATTGTTAATAGTGTCATTAAGCTTTACCTTAAATTCATCTGTAAGAACGAATTCGTTTTGTAAGGCATACATCATGTCTTCAAGATATCCTTTCAGTGCGAATTCTTTCGTTTTTTTTTGTAATGTTCTCGTGTAGAGTTTCTTTGGGTAGTCAAAATAATGAAGAAGAATCACCGAAAGAAATGTAGACACAAAAACAGGGATGGAAAATAAGAAAAGCCGCAATACAGGATCTTTTTCAAAAAACGAAATCATTTCAGGATAATCAGCGAATACTATTTGCTTTAAGATGCCGCCGTACAGGATAATCATGAAAATCACAATTATGATGTTGGCGAAAATATTAATGACCCGAATACGTCCAATCATTGCCTTGTTAGCATCTTCGAACGTTTTTACATAATTTTTCATATTTTTTATTTTAGAATTGTTTTGTTTATTGTATAATACAATATATTTACTATAAAATGTCAATAGTAATTTATAGTCTCGCGAATCTGATGATTTCTTCCTTGTCTTTATAACTATTATGCAGTTCTTCCCGGTTTTTTATGGTTTCCACATCCCGGTCGCCGATTCTTGTCCTTCTCAATTGGATCAAGGTTCCGCCGATGCCCAATTGCTGGCCGAGCCGATAGGCGATGGATCTGATATAGGTGCCGGAACCGACATCTAATTTGATTTGCAACAAGGGAAATTCATACATCAAGATTTCATATCCATGGACCTTCATCACTTTTTTTTCTTCTCTGATCTTTCCTGCTCTCGCATCATCGTACGATTTTTTTCCGGCGATTTTTTTCGCACTGAAAGCGGGGAGCGGAAGCTCATATTCGGGGATCAATGAATCTAACTTCTTTTTGATCTCCCCCAAGGTAGGAGCTTCTACCGTACCATTTTCCATTTCCAGCCCCATTATTTTTCAATTCTGCATTTTGAATTCATAATTCTGAATTTTTTCTCGTATTTCCATATCTCGCGTGTCGGTCAATTTAGAGAAATCAACGGTAGCGATATATGATTTGTCCAGTCAGATATATTCTGTAAGTTTTTTCGTATCTTTATCTAATGCGAGTATCATCAGTCCGGTAGCCATAGGATCAAGCGTTCCGCTATGTCAGATCTTCATCTTAGGAAAATGACGCCTGAAGATGCGGACGACATCAAAGCTCGTGATCCGTGCTGGTTTATCGACAGCCAATAACATGAAAATTAATGAATAATTAAAAATGAATAGTGAAAAATGTTGGAATTGTTTTGTATGAACTATCGTTATATAACAATAGCTTGTAGGTTTACAATTCAATCATCATTAATTATTAATCATTCATTGTTCATTAAATTTGAGTAGGTTTTGTGTCTAAATTTTAGTTGATTTTTCTCGTGAAACCAATACTATTCCAGTGATTTTTTAGATTCTAAACAAAATGATGAAAAAATTATACATTGCAGGAGCATTGCTTGTCGCTGTCAGCATGGCAGGATGCACTTTAAAAGCTCCGAATATACCCGTATTGTCTACAGGCGATGTTCAGCAGATTACATGAACGATTACATGAGCAGTAGAACTTACCGGGACGACAGAACTTACCGGGACAGTATCCATCACCGGAACGATCACCTACGAAACAGGCAAAATCATTACCGGAGTCGGCATCATAACCAACAAAACCGGCATAACAGCTGAAGTCAAAGATCTCATCAACGAAAGAAAGACTCAGCCAAAAGATGATACGAAACTCACGGAAGAAGATATCGGTCTCATGGAACAGATCATCCAAAAAGTGCAAGATCTCGGAAAAAAATAATTCACTGCATGAATATATGATTATATTCTACGTTTTATCGTTTAGTCGTTTCTAGATGAATACCTTATTTGAAATCCTCAAATGAATCTTCTTTTTTCTGACCATAGGTATAGGGCTCTTCCTTCTCAGAGGAAGCGTGATTTTCGGTCCCGAATACCAGCATGTGATCAAACAGATCCTGATGCCGGGATACCTGGTATTTTGCTGAACGATGTTCGGATATATCCTTGCGCGCATCCAGCTCGGCTATGAAGAAGACCATCCTCACAAAAACAGGATATATATAAGATCATTCATCGCTGGGGTGAGCTTAGGCGTTATCCTAGCTATCATCTACATATTCATCTAATCCAAGACTTTACTTAGACTTTAGATATAATGAAAAAATCATATATTCTGATTATCTTATCTGCGATAGGTATCCTGACCTGATGTACATCCAGATCTTCGTTCCCGCTGACATTCGACGAATTTTCCATCAAGCTCTATGATAACAACAAACAATACATCGATATTCCGTCAAACCAAAATACCTTGGGGATAAAGGTCATTACGGAGATGAAAGAAAAGCCAGGGACGGGCGAAACCGGATTCATCAATTCGTTCATTATCGTCAAGACAGCAATCCAATCATGAACCGATATCAAAGCACTTGTCGATTCCAATGCCAAAACGCTTAAACTCAAGCTCTTGAAATACGCAGCTATCAGCAATACCGCCAAAAAGATGAAATGCGATGGACTACAATATTCTTGATATATAACAGCTTTTTCCTATCTTTTGGACAAAGATACGCTCTATGGATGACAATATTTTTTCACTGACGACGAATCATTGTATCTTCTTTCGCTCAGCAGTGATGAACAAAAAGATATCACCAGCTTCATCAAAAGCATAGCAACACTTAAATGCATAAAA
>CAZWTC010000029.1:1441-3439 GCA_964637175.1 uncultured Candidatus Peribacteria bacterium | reverse complement strand
ATGGCATCTCAATCAGACTTTTTCAATGAACCGAGCAATCTAAGCTGATGGCAGTTAGTGGGCAAGGTATTCATCGGTCTCCTTATCGGAGGAGTGATCGCTGCATTGTTGTTTGTGATCCTTTCATTCATGGGAGGAATGTTCACGAGCGCATTCGGACAGCAAGGATCCACCGTCAATCCGCTCTTGTCATTGATTTTGCTCTTCATAGGATTTCTCAGCACTTTCATAGGAAATATCGCTGTCGGAGGAGTGTATAATCTCTTCTACAACAGGAAATATTACAATACCAGCAAAATGTTCGGTCTGCTTTTTTTGACCAACGGAATCCTCTTTTTCTTTCTCGCTCCGATCTATATCGTATTTGCAAGCCAGATAGATGTGCTATTCCTTATCTTGGGATTTCATGTGATGTTCTCCGTATTCACCTCAGCTGCACAGATAGAATTCTCTACTAATCCCAATTATAGCGCTTCAGCGTTCATGGGAAATGTCCTCGGATTCGCGCTTACCTTTCTTGCATATTCTCTGATCTATAAGCTTTCCGGATCAGCTGAAGTCCAACAGAAGATTTACTTATTCATGCTTTTGCCGCCTATCCTGGGCTATACTTTGATTCCGTTCGGAGCAAGCATCCGAGAAAAGATTTACTACAAATTTTATGAATTGGGAAATAACGGATTCTATATCCCATCCGTCACGGAAAGCGATGATGAGGAGACTGAAGGTACGGAAACCGCTACCGGCGGAGACGACGTAAACGTGGAAAACTAATTAACAAATAAATTACAATGTAAAATTTGGAATTTTTAAATAAAACTTATTGGTTTCTAAATTTAAAATTTAGAATTTAAAATTTAAAATTAGTTTTATAGTATGTATTTATATCACATAGCATCACTCATCAAATTCGTGCTTGGTCTGCTTATATTGCTGATCACCTACACGTCCATCAATGTATATGAAGATCCTGTCATCGGTATAGGGCTAAGCATTCTCTGATTGTTCATAGCTGCGCGGGGAGCGAGTTTTTATCTGTTCCTTGTCCTCCAAAAGTTTTTCCGTGATATCCCAAAAGATCGTTTGATAAAAGATAGCTATAAGCTTTCGCTCTTATTCGGGATTTATGTGCTTATCAATGCATTGTTTCTGTTATTATGATATCGAAGCAAGTTTCTGTGAATCATCCTTCTCGTAGGATTCATCATTCTTCAAGTGGCTTTATTCTCTGAGCAAAAGACCAAAACCAATGAATTCCCAAATATCTAAAACCGTATCTCAAATCCAGGAAAAACTAAAGACCGTCTATGATCCTGAATTTCCTATGATAGATATCTATACCTTATGACTGATTTATGATGTCACGTTTTCTCCCGAAAAAAATCTCGTCCATATCCTGATGACTTTTACGACTCCTTTCTGTCCTATGGCGGATATGCTTCAAGAGATGGTGAAAAATGCTGTTCTCGAAGCTGTTCCTGATGTTTCTGTCCAGATAGAAGTCACCTTTGAACCGCCCCGGAATCAGACCATGATCAAAGATGCTGATTTGCAAAGGATGTTTCAATAAACGATGAAACGTTGAAACATGGAAATGTTGAAACATTAATCTTTCAATCTTTGCACCTTTCCATCTTTCAATCATCTTTCCATTTTTTCAAAAAAACCTGGCCATGCATCCAGGTTTTTTTGCATACTGTTGTCAGTATGCATATGTCCAGTTCTTTTACTGGTTTTTTGGTCACATTCCCATTCATCTTCCCATACCCATCCTTCAGTCTCCCATACCCATTCCTATTCCTTTATCTTTTCCTGATTCTATGCCGAGTTCTGTACCAAGGTCATTGATTTTCTGTCTGTATGTCTCTATCTCCTGAAGCTTTTTGAATTTAGCTTCCGTGTCAATCCTTGCTGCTATAGGATTGTCTTTGCTGAGTGTCTTCCATGTCGTATAGTCTCAATTTGTCAAAGCGGTCTTGATTTTTTCTTGTGTTGCTC
>CAZWTC010000029.1:815-1431 GCA_964637175.1 uncultured Candidatus Peribacteria bacterium | reverse complement strand
CTCTTTCTGTGACCGTCGCAGTGAATTCATCTTTGCTCATATACTTGCTGATGTCGTACCTAGTATTCGCCGCTACATAGGCGGTGTAATCGTTGTTGGTAATAGCAGTATTTACTGCTGTTCTGAATGCTTCCGCATCTCCTGTGCTTGCAAATTGTCTCATCATGCCGTCTTTCATCCTATCGCCGGATCACATTCTTGGACCGTATCCGCATCATGTCCCCATGAATCATCCTGATCCCATGGCGATTTTTGCACCTGAATGCATATAAGCCCTTTGTCCTCAGATCTTTGTATTGCCTGCGAGCGTTATTGTGCCTATTGCCATGCTGGTTATTCATAATAAGCCGATAGCGCTTGCTACGATAAATTTCTTTTTCATGTCTTGTCTATAAAAAATTAAAAGGCATCAATCCATTTTTTGGATGACGCCCCCAGTATATATATGTACCTTAAATAAAACTTAAACGTAATGAATAGGTAATAATGCGAAGTCCAGCACAGCTGGGAATAATGAAAGATTT
The DNA here is from genome assembly GCA_964637175.1 of uncultured Candidatus Peribacteria bacterium. Taxonomy (GTDB): domain Bacteria; phylum Patescibacteriota; class Gracilibacteria; order Absconditabacterales; family Absconditicoccaceae; genus CAJBLF01. The sequence continues at coordinate 907 of CAZWTC010000029.1, read as the reverse complement.
GTTTTGAGACTGACTATCATGTATACAATAGTATCTATAGAAAATATTTTATTTAAAATTCAAAATTTAAAATTCAAAATTTGTTTAATTAG
>CAZWTC010000029.1:0-805 GCA_964637175.1 uncultured Candidatus Peribacteria bacterium | reverse complement strand
AAATTTAATGCTGAATACTGCTTTCCCATAGTCCATAGTTCCACAATTCATTCATTATTCATTTTTAATTATTAATTATTCATTAATTAGCTATTTGGTATCCGAATCCCTTGATGGTCTCGATCAATGTCTTCCCTAATTTTTTTCTGAGTGTGGAGATGTAGACGTCGAGCTTTGCATCTTCTTCGAAAATCTGGTCGTTGCCTCGGATCTCTTCTATGATTTCGGTCCTGGAAATGCTTCTCCCTTTCCTTTCCAAAAGATATTCTATTATCTGAAATTCTTTCAAGGTCAGCTTGATTTCTTTGCCATTCTTGAAGATCTTTTTCTGATCTTTTTCGAGACGTAGATTCTTATATTCGATGCTATTGCTCGTGGCGACAGCAGCCCTTTTGGTGATCGCTTGTATCCTTGCATCCAGCTCTTTGAGGTCAAAGGGTTTCACCAAGTAATCATCAGCTCCGCAAGCGAATCATTCTATCTTATCATCGAGCTGTCCTTTGGCAGTTGCCATGATGATAGCGATATTCGGTTTGGTTTTTCTGATATTCTTGCATAAGGTGATGCCGTCCATTCCAGGGAGCATAAGATCAAGCACGATGACATCAAAATCATGATGCTTCAAAAGCTCAAACGCATACAAGCCATTCTCCGCTCGCATGACTTCGTGATGTTCGAGCTCCAGATATTTTTTGATATTGTTCCCGATGGTTTTATTGTCTTCGACGAGAAGGATACGCATGGTAAAAGATTATTAAGATTAAAAGATTACTAAGATTAAAAGATTACTAAGATTAAAAGATTA
>CAZWTC010000028.1:1426-10665 GCA_964637175.1 uncultured Candidatus Peribacteria bacterium | reverse complement strand
AAAATCATCGCCCTCAAAGACAAAATTGGGAGCAGAGAACAGGGAACAGGAAGCGAAGAATCTGAAACCTGAAACCTGGAACTTGCAACTCATGTAATGGTACATCAAACAATAAAAAAATTAACTGACGACATCGACGCGTTCAGATTCAACACTGCGGTTTCACAGCTCATGATCTTCGTAAACCATCTGACCGAATGCAAGAGCATCACGAAAAAAACATTTGAAGACTTGCTTGTTCTGGTGTCGCCTTTTGCTCCTCACCTCGCAGAAGAATTACGGGAACAATTGGGCAATGAATATTCGATATTCACTCAAGCGAAATGGCCGACATACGATGAAAAATATCTCGTATCGGACACGGTTACCATTGCCGTCCAAGTGAACGGAAAAGTCAGAGGAACGATTTCCATCAGTAAAGAAGCTGAAGAAAACGAAGTCATGAAGCTCGCAAAAGCTGATGAAAAAATACATACCCGAATCACTGAAACGCCGAAAAAAGTGATTTACGTGAAAGGAAAGATTTTAAACATTGTCATTTAGCTTGAGGCGCGATGCTTGATGCTAAATGCACTATTATGTACTTGCGTATATTTAGTTTGTAATACTTTTACATGCCAACAATTTTAGAAAATATAGATGTCTGGAATAAAGCAGTACAATTGGCTAAGGATATAAGAAAATTATGCAAAGAAAATAATAATTTAAAAAACGATTACGGCATGAAAGATCAATTACAAAGATCAGCAACAAGCATTGCTAGTAACATAGCTGAAGGCAAGGATAGAAATTCAGATAAGGATTTTTTAAGATTTCTTACCATTGCTAGATGAAGTACAAGTGAATTAAAAACACAACTATATATCATTCAAGACGATATTGATGTTATAACTTTTAAAAATTTATTACAAGAAACAACCAACGTACATAAAATGATAAATGGATTTATAAAAACTATTATAAAACAATAACATACATCGTGCATCATGCATCATGCATTTTGCATCTTAATATTGATATTTTATGCTTTTTGCTTTATGCTAATGAAGAAATGAACCGTAGTAATTACATGATGATCGAGCGGAATCGGTGCAGGATTTGCGAGAGAGTTTGCAGAACAATGATATGACCTCGTCATAGTCGCCAAAAATAAGAATCAGATGGCTACCTTCGTCAGGTATTTCAAAGCGCTTTTTCCCGTAAAGATAACGACACTGCTTCTGGATCTTTCCAAGAAAAACGAATTGGAGCAGCTCGAAGCTGAGATAGCAAAAATCCACGATTTGGAGATGCTGATCAACTGTGCCGGCTACGGCATCAACAAAGATTTTCTCAATGAGAATATCCAAAAACGGGAAGACATGGTCACTGTGCATGATATGGCAGCCATGAGATTGTCCCATCAAGCGCTCAAGATCATGAAAAAAAGGAAACATGGAAGCATCATCCATGTCTCTTCTCTAGCGGCATTGCTCGCATTGGGAAACAATCCTGTCTATGCAGCGAGCAAGATATTTTTGAACAGCTTTTCACAGAATCTCTATCGGATATATAAGGAATACGGCATTTATGTGCAGTCGCTTTGTCCAGGCTTCACCGCCACGAATTTCGCCAAGAGATGATGATACAAGGTATGGCCCAATGCCATGAATGTGAAAGATGTGGTGAACGCTAGCTTATCGTGCATGAAAAAGAAAAAATTGCTTTGCATCCCATGACGAAAAAATAAACTGATACTGACCATCTATCGCATTCTTCCTAGATCATGGTCGCATGCGATCTTCAATCGACGGAATGTCCATTTTTAGCCGTTACCCCCTGTATCATGTGTTGAATATTCGGATATCAAGGCAAAAGAGGCGATGCCCAGAAGATTTTGGTGCATGGACTGGAAAGATTGGAATATCGCGGATATGATTCTGCATGATTATTGGTCGGAAATGCTGATGGTGATTTTACGCTCATCAGAGCCGTAGGCAAAGTAGCTAATCTTGCAAGCAAGGTAGCGAAAGATATCCCTGAGGACAAAAAATTTTCTCTCTGAATCGCCCATACGCGTCGGGCTACTCATGGAGGGATCAGCGAGGAAAACACGCATCCTCATCATGACCAGCACAAGCATTTCTATCTCGTCCACAATGGGATCATAGAAAATTATTATAAACTCAAACAAGATCTGATCGCCAAATGATATACCTTTTATGGGCAGACAGATAGCGAGGTGATCGCAAATCTTCTGGAAGACAACCGGACGGGGAATTTCATGGATACGGTGGAAAAAGTCATCGGAATAATCAGGTGAGCATATGCGTTGCTTATCGTGTCCACATATGCGCCGGACGAAATCATCGCCGTGAAATTATGAAGTCCGCTCCTCTTCGCCTATAATGATAAAGAAGACTATTTCTTCTCTTCAGACAAACAAGCGCTTGCGGGATATGCAGATAAACTCGTCTATCTCGATGACGGAGATATCGTCCATCTCAAAGGAAGCGATTATCAGATCAAATCCAACGGAGTCCCGACAGCGAAAAAGATAGAAGATATGGATCTCCAGACCTTGGAATCATCCAAATGAGCGTATAAGCATTTCATGCTAAAAGAGATTTTTGAACAAGCAAATATCATCAGAAGAATTTTCAAGGGAAGAGTAGATTTCAACAAGAACTTTTTGAATGCGGAAGCTTTCCATGGCATGCAAGATGAACACTTCAAAAAAATCGTCTTCATAGGATGCGGAACGAGTTATAACGCGTGATGCCTGGGAACTTACCGGATGGAAAATCTTGCGGAGATCGATGCAAGCTGCGAAATCGCCAGCGAATATGAATACAGAAATATCAAAATAAGCGATGATACCTTATATGTATTCATCTCCCAATCAGGAGAAACGGCAGATAGCATCGAGGTCTTGAAACTTATCAAACAGAAATGATGACATACCTTCGGTATCGTGAATGTCGTAGGCTCGACCATTTCACGTCTGACGGATTATGGATTATTCACGAGATGATGAGCGGAAATCTGAGTAGCGTCGACCAAAGCCTTTACCGCGCAGATTACGTGCATCTTGCTGCTCGCCTTGTATCTCGGGCAAAAAAGAGGGCTCAGCAAAGCCAAATACGATAAGGTCATGAGAGAATTGAGTAAGGTTCCGGTGATGATAGAAGATATCCTAGCCGATACGGAAAACATCAGGAAAATCGCTGAATGTATTTCAGAATATAAGAATTTTTTCTTTTTGGGCAGACAATATCAGCTTCCTATCGCTCGTGAAAGCAGTCTGAAGCTCAAAGAAATCACCTATCTGCATTCTGAGAGCTATCCTACATGAGAACTCAAGCATGGCCCCCTGGCATTGATCGAACCGTCGATTCCTAGCGTGCTTTTTGTGCCGAATGATCTGATGTTTGAAAAGAACATCTCTTCCATCCAAGAGATCAAAGCAAGGGACGGTAAAGTGATAACCATTTCAGACAAAGATATTCAAGGCGCTGACGGGAATATCACCATACCATCAACCATCGATGAGATCTACCCCTTTCTCACTGCTATCGTAGGACAGCTCCTCGCCTATCACGTCGCAGACATTCTCGGTAAAGATATTGATAAACCGAGGAATTTAGCTAAAAGCGTTACGGTAAAATAGAACGATGGAACGATAGACTGATGGAACGATTTACTTTTCAATGGTTCTATTTAGTTATTTAGCTGGAAGGTTGGCAGAGTGGTCTAATGCGCACCGTTGGAAACGGTGTGTACCGCAAGGTACCGCAAGTTCGAATCTTGTGCCTTCCGAGATTAATCTATATTATTAACCCATGTTTCACGACTTTTATGTTGTGATTTTTTTAATAGAATTTACAACACAATCACTTGACTTATTAACTTTTTTATATATATTATCATGTGTAATTTTATTATATTAAGTATATATTAATATGCCTAAAAACATTAATTATCGTAGACGTACAAATCAACTTAATAATCTCACGTCTGGGAAAAATCTAGCATCAGTATCAAAATCAATGAGAATTGATTTTTTAGAAAAACAAAAAAAAGAAACATTACGCGTTCTTCAAATGAAATGAAAAAAGACAGCATATAACTATGATTATTCTTGATTGGAAAACGCTCCAGGTCGGAACAAAAATGTATCCATCGAAGAATTTAACAATCTAGTAAATTTAGCTGCTAATACCGTTGGAGTACTTACATCTAGATTTACTGAATTTATTAAAAATTCAGATGGTAAAGAAGAAACAAAAAACTTAGTTTTACACTATTTAGGACACGCATTATGAGAGCAAAAAGATCATTCTAAACATCCCTCTAGAAAATCTATTTGATTCTAAGCTCAAAACCAGCGCTTAATTATAATTATAAACTCTATAATTTTATTGCAATTATTTTTTTCATCTTCCGATTGAAAATTAGTTACGGACTAGCATATTACCTACAATCTAGGGTAATTTCTTTACTTGCATTATGATTGATTTATTATAATAATAAAAAAATATCATTTTTTTATGAATTACATTCAATTATGGAAATTAAAGAATTTAGAAAGATCATTTCTAGTATAGGCAAAGACAAGACTGAATTTGAGGAGATTTCAAAAGCAGTTCTAGACACACTTGCTCCATGAGGAAGATGATATTCACTAATATCAAAAGATACTCAACAAAACATATTAAATTCCCTTATGGAAAATGATATTTCAAATATGATAACAAATCACCTACCAGAGAAATTTGATTTTGATAAACTTCACTTTTCAAGGGAAGTAATTCGCAAAATAAAAGAAAACTGAACACAATTATACTAAATATAAATAAGTTTCAAAAAATATGTTCAATACATATAGTTGTATTACTTTCTCTTATTAAAAACCTATTTATTTATTTTTTTATATTTTTTATTTTTTCTTCTAAATATACGGACAAAAATGATTGATCGTTCAGATCATACATAATACAGTCCAAAGCTGTATTTTTTTCAAAAATAAAAAATCTCTTGCATTATTCTCCAAAATTGTTATATATATCTAACAATATATTAGATATTTTTAACTATTAAGCAATATGTCATGCGTATCAGTTTATCCAGGTATCGTCAAATCCGTATATGAATCGCGATAATCATCGCCGTCATCTGCAGTCAGTCAATTATTTTTGAAAATTATTTTTTTCCTATCGTATCTATAATCATCTGAATACTGGTCCTGTTTTTTGTCAGGAGCAAGGTCAAAGAAATCATCGCAGATGAAAGGGATTACGCGTTGTGAGGAAAGGCAGCGATGTATGCTCTGCAAATCTTTTCTCTTTGCGCGACCATCTTCGTCTTCATATTGTATGCGCTGAAAAAAACGAATCCTTCCTATGAAGCGATCGCCATAACATTGGCTGTGGCCGTATGTCTGCTCATGGTCCTCTATTCCTGCATTTTCACGTTTTTGAATAGGGATCGTGCGTTCGACAAAAGAACGATCATCATGGGAATCGTTTTATTGATCGCCGTAGTAGCCGCTCTCCGCGTGCTTTCGGGAGAAGATGATCGGATATGCGATAATTGAGTCCGGGTAAAACACGGCAATCCTGACTTCCCACAACCCACAGCAACATGCGGAAAAGTTTCGTCCGGACAAAGTTTTACTCATTAGCGATCACTCATGCACACCAAGATAAAAGAATTAAGAGCTAGACATAACTTGACACAGGAAGAGCTTGCGCATCTGGTCTGAGTAAGAAGAGAGACCATCGTCTTTTTGGAAAAAGGGAAATACAATCCCTCGCTCAAACTCGCCAAACAGATCGCTGTCGCGCTGGATTTCCCTCTCGATGAATTATTCATATTCGATGAGACGGAATTGCAGTTGCATCGCAATGATTAAAAAAAGTCCTGATTAAACAATCAAGACTTATTAGTATGTTTAAATGAATTTCGTCATTTTTTTGAGCATGTTTTGTTCCCGTTCTCCACTCAAAAATTTTGCAGTAATCTGCAATTCCCTGAATGTCCGAGCTACTTCTTCCATTTTCTGTAATGCTGTTTCTTTCACCTCTCCTACGGATCTCCTATAGATCGTACGCCAGAAGCTGAACGACTTGTCGAACGCGGATAGTTTTTTGAGCCCCAAAACCTTCAATGCTCCGGAAGATTTATTGCATACAATAAACCACTCTGTAAAAGACTTGGCTTCTTCAGCCATTTTTTCAATGATTAATGGTTTCAATTCATTGTCGGATCGATTATATATCTGACCCCATTCATTGAATTTTCTCTGACCTTCACATATCTTTTTGATGGCGAGCATTTTCAATGCTCCGGAAGAACGCTTATAAAGCTCTTCCCAAACCCGACATGGTTGGTTGAATTCAGACATTTTTTGCAGAGACAATTCTTGCAGTTCTCCTGTTGAATGAACAGCCATCTCTTCCCAGCTATTAAATAGCCTATCGAACTCAGACATTTTTTGGAATGCTAATGCTCTGATTTCACCTGTAGAACTATTGTATATAACCTTCCAACTCTCGAATTTTTTTTTGAATTCAGACATTTTTTCATATGCAAACTTTTTCACTTCTCCTGTGGAATTTTCGTAAATCACTTTCCATTCCGGGAAGATGAAACAGTCTTTTAACATTCTCGGATCCTTGATATTTTTGCAGACCAAGGACACCGATACCGCGTTTGATTTGATATTTTTGAAATTTTCCCTTGTAGGATCTTTCAAAAAAATATTTATTTTTTGTTGTGTTTTCATATTTTTTTATGTGTTATTTTTGTTTATTTTTTTACTCTTATTTTTTTTCTTACAAATATCAATATTTTGAGAAGAACTCGTTTTAAAAAATATTTAAAAAATGAAGCTATCTTGCTAAGAAGAGATGTAGTTCAGGGGGAAAAGCGCTGCTAATTCTTTCTCCATTTGTCGAATCTCCGACCGATGCCTGCGGTGATGATGGCGATACAGATGCCTAAAGTTCGGATAATGCTAGCAGCGTATGCAGGATCTACAGCTATCCTTTTGATGATGATACCGACAAAAGCTCGCACGACTACCAGAGCGAAAACGATGTTGTAATATTTTTTCATTTGTCGGAGCGAGAGTGCGGTCGCTACGATGATGACAAGAATAGTCCGGAAAATATCACTCATCCCTCGCATATTTCGTCCGATGTGGACAAGCCGCGCACTTATGTTTGCGATGATCGCTACAGAGATCCGACCAAGATATATACTGAACGGCACGTGTACGAGAAGCTTGTCTTTCCACGTTCATAATTTTTTTCCAAGTCCGATTTTTTTTGCGATGACAATCAAGACCACGAGGAAACACAGCATGACAATGACTGACAAAAATACCTGACGAAAATGCCGGGCAAAAAGCCGACCGATATTAGTAATGCAAGATAAGAGAAATCGTATTCCGATCTTTTTGGTAATTCAGAGAGATTGTTTTTTGAAAAGATCAATGACTTGCCGTACGACGAAACCAGTAAGCAAGAGATAAATGAGTCACCGGATAGAAAAGGTAAGCCCAGCCGGAGTGAAAAGATTAGGATAAAGATCTGCTAAGGCTCATGTAGTCATGCCGCCGAGAGGAAGACTGACTGCGAGATAATTACCCACAAGCACAGCTATGAATGCGATGACATTCACCATGGCCAATGCGATGATCCGTCCGTTTTTTTTAGATGGCTTTTTCGCTTGCGGCTTTTGGACAGGAAGTTTTTTTTTGGAAATCTTTTTCATAGAGAGAGGTAAAAAAAATAAAAAACATCATTTATTTTTTTCTGATATGTAACCGACGGACAAGAAAACATATGCCGACCACTATCATCGGCAAAGCGATTATCAGCAATCATGATATCTTTGTATTCCGATCCATCTGATTCCATGATGTCGAAACGATATACAACAATCCTGTTGCCAGGAAAACAAGAGCTCCGACAAGATCATATTTCCGCCCGATGATAAGTCCAATCGTCAGGATGATCGAAGGTATGAGATGCATGAACAATGCTACGACTGTCTGTCGGAATGTATATCCTTGTCAGAAGACATCTAACGCGAACATACTGATGAAGACGATAACAGCGATTCCTGCGATTCTCGGAAATCGGTAGAAAAACCCTTTGGATGTTTTTTTCATTTTTTTGTTTACCATGATAAAAGAAGTTATATTGAATATAACAAACATCACCATGCTTTCAATGTAAAAAATGGTTGTAATCATCCGCCGCTTTTTTATCATTGGCTTGATCTTTTATCCTTTATCGTTTCCCGCATGAAAGCACATCTAAAAACTCCGGTCGCTGTAGGATTGGCACTAGGGATCTACTTTGGAATCTGACTGTTCATCTTTGCAATCACTGCGCGATTATTCGGATACTGCAAAATCTTCGTCAGCTTCATGGGCACTTTTTATATCGGATACAAAGCAAGCCTATCCTGAGCGTTCGCCTGACTTTTGCGATGATTTATCGATGCCTTTGTCGGCGGTTTCATCGTCACCCGATTGGTAGGAGTTTTCCAGAAAAGAATGAAATAATGATGTTTACGAAGTAATTTTTCTGAATTTTATTCCCTGTTTTTACTTTCTATTTTTTTTCGCTCATGAAAAAATCATTTTTCTTGATCCCCTTACTATGAATCGCTCTGCTACTCTTTGCTGGATGCAACAAACAGACGACAGGAGAAATCTGCTCGCTCACATGAGACACCTGCTGAATCACTTCGTGAAGCGCTGAACTCAGCGGCGTGATAGATGCTGTCATGCTTGCTATCAAAAATACTGACTTGCTTGCACTTTCACAATTCGTGTGACCGCAAGGACTCCGTTTCTCTCCGTATGAATATGTGAATACAGGAACAGATATCGTCCTCAGCTCCGGACAAGTATATAACGGATTAGCGTTATCAAGATCATTCACTCGGTGATCATTTGACGGATCAGGGGATCCTATCGATTTATGAATCGGACAATATCGGGAAAAATTTGTCTACGACGCCGACTTTATGCACGCTACCCAAATTTCTTACAACACAAGCACGCAAAGAGGAAATACCATAAACAATATCTCTCAGGTATATTCTGGCAAGCAATGGGTAGAATTTTATTTTTCAGGATTCGACGCCCAATATGAAGGCATGGACTGGAAAAGCTTGACGCTCGTCTTCGACCATGTAAACAATACCCGATATCTCATCGGTATCGTCCATGGACAACGAAC
>CAZWTC010000028.1:0-1326 GCA_964637175.1 uncultured Candidatus Peribacteria bacterium | reverse complement strand
TAACTGACCGCAAGCTCATTTCATTTTTCTTCCCATGCTATCTCTGACGGTCACGGTAAGCCCTCCGTCCTCTAATATCTTTTTGAAGGTCTCAATGGATTTTTCATTGCTTTCTACGAGATCGATCGCAGGATTGGTATTGTAGGGGATCAAATTCACATGAGCTAATTTGCCTTTGAGCAAAGCGACTAATTGCTTAGCTAGTTCAGGTTTGTCGGTCATATTTTTGATCATGATGTATTCATAGAAAATCCTATTGTCTGATGCTTTCACATAGTCGCTGATCGCTTTGGTGAGCTCATCAAGCGGATATGCTTTGGCGATCGGCATGAGCTTATCGCGTAATTCCTGATTTGGCGCGTGAAGCGAAATAGCAAGCTTCACGGGTATTTCATCTTTGATCAATTGTCTGATTCATGGAATGATCCCTGCAGTAGAGATGGTGACATGCCTTTTGGAAAGCGATAATCCCGCTTCTTGCCTGAGCATGATCTCAATCGCTTTTTTGACATTTTCGTAATTGAGCAATGGCTCTCCCATTCCCATAAAGACGATATTTCTCACAGAATGGAGGCTTCCGTCTTCCTGCTTGCCGAATTTCTGTTTGATATAATTGTTGGCATAGAGCACTTGAGAAATCATTTCATCTCGTGTGAGATTCCTTTTGAAGCCGAGTTTTCCTGTCACACAAAACAGGCAATTGATAGGGCATCCGACTTGCGATGAAATGCATAAGGTGATCCTGTTCAGTTTTTTTTCGGTGGTGGTTTGATATTTTTCATCTTGCCGATGATAGAGAATCACTGCTTCGATCATGTATCCGTCATGAGTCTGAAATCAGATTTTGGTAGTGTTTTTGTCTTCTAGAATCTTGTCTGCCTTGAGCGTCATGACAGAAAAATTTTTGTCCAGATTTTCTCTCAGATCCTTGGATAAAGTCGTCATATCGGAAAATTGTATATTCTGATTTCTGAATATCTCCTGATAGATCTGTTTGATCCTGAATGGCTGGAGCTTATGCTCTTTGGCGAATGCCTGTATTTTCCCGGCATCCAGAATACTCGCTTTGATCATAGATCATCATCAACTAGTAAAAATTATCGGCAAACAAGACTTATCTTTTACCTATTTCACCGGATGATGCAATTAGAATTCAGCCGCTCTCATCAGCATCAGCATGACATATCCTCTCAGCTCTAACGCATTAGGGATTGAAATATTATTCATAATCTTCATCTGTTGGAGCATATTGAGATGCTTGGTGTAGAACGTTGCACCTCCGTTATAGGTATTTCATCGCAATGCTCTGGAAAGCGTAGTACCGAA
>CAZWTC010000027.1:0-10989 GCA_964637175.1 uncultured Candidatus Peribacteria bacterium | reverse complement strand
AAGATGAACAATCTCTTTTTGAACAGGTATCTCTAGATATTGAATTACCCAATCATCCTCATTGGTTAGGAACTACCGGATATGGGACGGTTCCATTGCAAGCAGAAGTACAATGACCGATTTGTCAATTTATAGCGACTCATTCATCGCAGACTTCAGGTCATTCCTTGATAGTGTTTCCGCACACCGGTTCTTGTAAAGCAGTACAAGCCACATTACAATATCCATAAGTTCCATTATTTGTGCCATCATCACACACTTCAGTGACTTCTTGGTTTCCATTTCCGCAAATAGCAAAAGTCGTACCATCACAAGTAATGTTGCAATGTCAGACTTGAAGTCAGTTGACTCCTGTTCCTTCATCGCACATCTCAGGTCATTCTAATATTCAATCTCCGCAGACGCTGCGTACATCAAGTCCAGAACCCGCTACAGAAGCTATCCCGCCATAGCTGTCAAAGAGATATCACTCTGTCACCATAGTATAAAAATAGAGGCTCGAATCATAACGAGGAAAATAATTGTTCACCGGAAAATTATACTCCACACCGGCAACAAGCCGATATGGTTCATATTTCCGAGCATGCTGGATGCTGCCGAATATCCTATACGAAGATCCGTCGCAGATAAACAATCATCAGGTCATCTCCAAAAGGAGATATCAGGTATCTATAGTCTGCAGATATGCTAAAGTATCTTGATCTAGCGGCCGAGGCCTGAGTCATCTCATAGGATTGATATAATACCCTCTCACTTGCTTGCGACAGATTTTGTCCACACCATCTAGAGTAAGGGTTATCGGAGAAGGCAATAATTTGATATCAGCAAAAAGTATCTTTCCGCCGAAATCATTTCCTCCCCGATTGAAATGAAGATCAGAAGAGATATATTGTTCGCCTGACATCGGGCCCAAAAACAGAGTATCATCCAAAGCATAATCTACGCTATTAGCAGAAACATATGCAGGGAGGATCCCTACTAATACAAATATAATAAACTGAATGATATGCCTATTCTTCATACGGTGTACGCTTTGATTACATATAAAAACAATATACTATATTCCAAATCTAAGGTCTAAGCTCTAAGTTCTAAGGTCTAAATATTTTATTTAGAGTCTATATATCGATTGAGATTTTGAAGCGTGATAGTTTCATTGGCTCACACGGGATAGATGTAGAGTTCATAATAATCATTCTTGACTACATCATCCAGATACACGTTTTGTGAAAAGTTAAATGCTCTATTGTTTGCATCTAGGGTAACCTCCATTGATCCATATTGCACAGCAGTGTTTCCGTTTTTGACGATAGCGAATCTTACGGTTGCTGTTTGTGTCGAAGTAAGCGCTGATGCACTTATCCACATCTGCACACTTTTTTCATGATCAGACAAAAAGGTAACTCTACCCGTAGTGGTGATTCACCGTTTTTTAGTATAGGTATCTGAAATGGTATAATTCATTTTAGTCCAAGTATTAGACGTATAGGCCTGTGACGTTGCTCCATTATAAAGATTTATTTTTGCGTGTGGTCTCATTTCTTCTATTCCGATATTTCCATATATTTCGATATTAGCGTCTCTTGCCAATGAAAAATCGAATCCGGATAATGTTACTCAACTGAGTTGCGTCTTGAAATTATTATTGAAGATAGCTAAATCCGTAAAATTTTTATAAGTGGTCGGATAATATGTCACGCCTATCTGACCGGTATTAACCGTATAAGAATCATGTTCTGACGAAAAGAAATTTCCGCTTCACACATACAATACGACACCTTGCGGAGAATTATTATAATCAGTTTCAGCGGAACGATAGCTTCATCCAGAGATGAACACTGCGTTTACCACATTATCTTCTAACGTTGAATTGAATACCCATAACTCTGCATTAGACTGGATATTTATACCCTTATTGAAATTATAGATTCCCATATTTTGGAATTGACAGAAGTCTCCAGGATTGGCGACAACAATCTTAAATCAATCTTCTCATGTATTGACACCATATCCAGCAAGCGTGCTTGCATCCATATTAAGATCCGAAACATCAAATGGAGACTGAACATTGAACATAGGCTTATTAGCCAATCATCCTGAGGCATTGAGCGTAGTCACTTCAAATCCCATTCACTTGAGAGCGACAGGGTAAGCGACATTTACCGTAATCGTGTTGGTTATATCCCAACTTCCAGCATCAAGCAATACTACATATGGATGCGTAGCATTGGCATTAAGCCGATCAAAGGCCTGCTTCAAACCAGTGAATTCAGATGTAGAAGAAACCTCAATGATTCACGGAGTCTTGAGATCATAGCTTGCTAAAACACTATTCAACGCATATCTTCAGTCAAAATTGACGGTGATATTAGAATGTCCGGTAACTGTCGCTGTCAGCAATCCATTGCCTGTAGCAAAACTCAAAGCAGTAAGATATCCATCACCCAACGAAGTTCCTCAGGTAGTATCAGCCGCACAAGCTCGTGAGCTGCCATTGTATTTGACAATTTGCCCCGATGCACAAGCAAATGTATTGAATCCGATAATCGAATATCCAGTAGTGATGAACCGATTATAGGCACTATCCCAATGGGTGATTTTGGTGGTTGTTACACCCGTTGCAGCACTCGCTAAATAGACGGGATCTGTTTCTGCATATCAAGTGATATATCCCATAGTGTTATGATTACCTCGTCAGTATGCAGTATCCCAATTTGATATTTTGCCATTGGTCACATTAACTGCAGCACTCATTGAATATATCGGATCAGTTTCTGTATTTGCAACACCTATAAGATCCCAATCGCCCGTTGCAGTAGCGCCGGTAACGCTTTTATTAGCGATAAACATATCTCCAGTTGCAAGGGATAATCAATTAAAACTACCGGCAACACTTACAACATAGAAATATCACGTTAAGGGATTGGTCGGCAAAACTCCTGTAGAATAATTCCATGTTCATTGATATGACATACCAGCAGTTGAAGATAATTTTGAATCTACTTCACTTTTATTATAATAACTGGTTTTATCTGCACTCCAAACTGGATCAGTTTCTCCGGTAAGATATCCTTTAGCGTCTACTTGTGTTTTAGTATAATAATTGGTAAGCGATGCGCCGGTAAGAAATCATAATTCATCTATCTGGGTTTTAGTATAATAGCTCGTTAATGCTGAAGCAGTGAGATATCCAGCTGAAGCATGATTTCATCGTCCAAATGCTGTATTTCGATCGAAAATTCAGGTAGTCGTCACTCCAGTTGCAGCACTCGCTAAATAGACAGAATCGGTTTCCGTATATCCGGTGATATATCACTTTGCATCCACTTGTGATATGGTATAGTAATTGGCAAGTGATGCGCCGGTAAGAAATCAGAATCCATCTATCTGTGTCTTATCATAGTAGTCGGTAAATACTGAAGCGGTGAGATATCCTGCTGAAGAATGATTTCATCGACCAAATGCAGTATCCCGATTATTGATATTTCCGGTAGTGATGGTCTTGATATATGAAGCGACGGTTGGATCAGTTTCCGTATATCCGGTGATATATCATTTTGCGTTCACTTGTGATATGGTATAGTAATTGGCAAGTGATGCGCCGGTAAGAAATCAGAATCCATCTATTTGGGTTTTATCATAATAGTTAGCAAAAGATCATCCCGTCAGATATCCTACCAATCTGTGATCTCCTCGGGAATACGCAGAGTCCCAATGCGAAATTTTAGTATTAGTCACATTATTAGCGGCGCTCGCTCAGAACACCGGATCGGTTTCCGTATAGGTAGTCAAATATCCCTTAGCATCTATAGCTGATTTGGTATAGTAATTAGCTTTGTCCCCACTCCGGATGGGATCATCCTCTTCTTGTATATATCCTTGTGTTGCATGATTGCCCCGTCCATATGCTGTATCCCGATTTAATATTTTTCCATTGGTAACATTAGACGCTGCATGTGCCAAAAATATCGGATCGGTTTCCAAACCATGGACACTGAATATATCTCGATCGCCTGTTGAACTTGATCCTGTCTGTGTTTTATTGGCAACCATTTGATCTCATTCGTACAGAACAAGTCCATTGAAATCTCAAGAACCATGCACTATATACAAATCACCTTTAGTTATATCAGATGGTAATGCTCCTGTAGAATAATTCCAAGACGCTCTATAGGTCAATCCTCCTGCCAAGCCAGCCACCGCATCATCAACATAAGATTTTGTTGAATAATCTGTTTTTTCACTATTCCAAACCGGATCAGTTTCTCCCGTGATATATCACATAGTTCTATGATTACCTCGTCCATACGCGGTATTCCAATTATTTATTTCAGTGGAAGTGATTCCAGCCGCATCGCTTCAAAGAAAGACAGAATCAATTTCCGTAAATCACGTCAGATATCATTTTGCATCTATATCAAGTTTCGAATAATATCATGATTTTTCTACAGTCCAAAAAGGATCATTTTCACTGGTCAAAAATGATTGGCCATCTATCTGCGCTTTGGTATAGTACCCTGCTTTTTGAGCAAGCCGCACAGGATCGGTTTCCGTATATCCAGTCAAATACGGATTTGCATTCGCATCTACAAGCGGACTGTAGACGATGATGGAACCGCCGGTGTTAATATCCATTACAGGAGTGCCGCTTTGGGTACCGTCAGAAGTGATCAATAACCTTTGGATGACTTGCAACGCATTCGAAATGTTACTAGGAATAGTCACCGTTCATGCATTCACAGCAAAAACGACAAGGGATATTCCTCCAAAAAACGCGACACCAAATTTTAATCGTCCATGATTTGTTTTTGTTTTCATTGGGTATATTTTGACAAGGTAAAGTACAGAATTATATATATAAAGTATACTCTCAAATCATATTTAGGCAAAAAAATGGCTTTCCAACAGCAGATAAGGAAGACAAAACAAAAATATAAGGCATAGTAATTGACAAATACACAAAAAAGCAAGATAATATGCAATTGAAATCTGCTTTCTTTTAAGTACATATAACAAATACCATTATTTCTTCGTTTTTATCATGAATATAGGTTTAGTCGGGTCCACCAATGTCGGAAAATCCACGCTCTTCAATAGGCTCATCGGCCAATTCAGAGCTATAGTGACGGACATTCCTGGAACCACCAGAGATATCATAGAACACGAAACCTTGATCGACGATATCGGCAAGGTGACTTTTCTCGATAGTCCGGGATTATTGGATTTCAAAGAAGAAGAGCCATTGATCAAACAAATAATAGATCATTCTGATCTTATCCTCTTTATGATTGACGACAGCGTTGGGATTACTGCCAAAGAACAGCATATCTATTCCTATATCATCGAAAAAAATAAGAAGAAGAGCACTATACTGGTAGTCAATAAAATCGACATCAAACACAAGGAAAAAGAATATGACCTAGCAGTCAACGAGTATTATAATCTAGGATTTGACCACGTCATTGGCATCAGCGCCAAAAAGCAAAAAAACTTAGCAGAAATCAAAGACCTCATCATCAAGATACTGAATGTCTCCCTGTTAAGGGAGATGCCGAACGAAGGTGAGGCAGAGGGTTTGCCGATGGCTAAAACAGCTGAAACAGACAACAGGATTCATATGGCCATCATCGGCAAGCCCAACGCAGGAAAGTCCACCCTGCTCAATGCTTTCATGAAAAAAACAGTAGCCAAAGTCGAAAACATTCCCGGAACTACACGCGATTACATCATAGGAGAATTCACTGTTGACAGAAAAAAATACGTCGTCTATGATACAGCAGGCATCAGGAAAAAATGAGATATCCACGGCATAGAAAAAATAGCCTTCGACAAAACGCTGGAGATGTTGAAATACAAAAGGCCGATAATCCTTTTCCTTGTTGATGGCATGGAAGGGATCTCCCATAGAGATATGACCTTGATCCAGGAGATAAACAACCTCGCTCTGCCGATGATCCTTTGCGTCAACAAAGTTGATTTGTTGGACGAGAAGCATCAGAAGCTGCTTGTAGCCAAAACCAAAGCCATGCTCGACTTTGCCAAATACATCCATATTTTCCCTATTTCAGCCAAGACCAAAAGGGGGATTAAAGAGATTTTTAAGGTATTGAGCGATATCAAAAAAGAAGCAGAAAGAAGGATCGACACCAGTCAATTGAATGATGTCATAGGGAAAGAATTTATCAGCAGACCACCCAGATTTCCCAAAAACAAATGATGCAAAATCCTCTATATCACCCAGATTGACGTCAATGCACCGACCTTTATGGCTTTTGTAAATCATAAGGAAAGAGCGAACTTCGCCTTCAAAAGATGGTTAGAAAATACGATCAGAAATCATTTCGGGTTTATGGGTACGCCTTTGGTCATCAGATTCAAAGAAAGGAAAGATTCCAGATTGGAAAAAAGGGAAGAAGAATCAGACCAGGAAGAACAGACGGAAAAGAAGCAGGAAAGCTACGGTCATAGAACCAAAAAAAGTATGCCGGCAAATAAGCTTTGAAGAAAAAAATAAAACAACCGACTGTCCTCCTTTTCAAAGGAGGGGGACCCGAAGGGTGGAGGATTTTTTAAAAAATCAGTATTCCCATGATGAGACACGTCAAACTTCTGATACGAATAGGCATAGGAATAGCGATAGATCTGCTTTCCAAATATTTTTTCTATAATTTACATTATCTGAATGACACATCATTGATTCTCCCCGCATTGAACACAGGGATTTCCCGATCGTTGCCTGTACCCTTCTTCATCATCATATTGATAAGCGTGTTAGGAATAGGAGCATTCATATGGTTGTTCCTGACGAAAAAAATTTGATGGCTGATAGCGGCATTGCTCATTGCAGGAACCGCAGGAAACCTTATCGATAGACTGTTCTACTGAGGAGTGAGAGATTTTATAAACATAGGGCTCTTCAATTTTCCTATCTTCAATTTTGCAGATATCATGCTGAGTATCTGAGTATGAATACGAATCCTCATAGTTATGCTTGAAAAAAAGAACTAAAAAGCTAGAATTCCAAAACAGCAATCGTTTGAACGTTTCATCGTTTCAACGTTTCAACGTTTCAACGGTTTTTTAAGTTTTATTCGTTATTATTATAGAGATGCAGTACACAGGAACCGTAAAATTCATTTGACCAAAGGAAACTATCGGTGCAAATGCGTTAGAAAAACAGACTATCGTATTGGAGGAAGAGACTGACAGAGAGTTCAAAGGCGGATTGGCAGTAGATTTTTTCAAAGAAAAGACAGAACTGCTTAGCAATGTGAAAGTAGGAGATCTTATCACTGTCTACATCAACACAAGAGTAAATGAATCCAAGACTCAGCCAGGAAGATACTTCAATAGCATCACCGGACGAAGATTAGAACAAGGAGCTGGAAGCGAAAGCAAACCAAGCAGCAAAAAACAAGAAAACAATGATGACCTTCCATTTTAACTAACAAAAAAGTGAAGCGATAGCGGAATCCCGCTTTAGCGGGACGACGACTTACCATTCTAAATAATTCCGTGAGTACGTCATTCCGGCGTCAAGTTTTGCGGCCGAAATCCATACCACACAACAAATTTTCCTTCAATCCAACTAAAAGCTTCCTTTATTCAAAAGGAGGAGGCTTCAGTCCTAAGCGGGAGTCTTAGGGTATCCGCCGATGCGGATGGAGGATTTGAAAAAAAACAATAAGCAAAAACGACCGAAAGGGTCGTTTTTTGTATTTTTCTACTTGAAAATAGGACGAATAGGAACAGCATATTCTTTAGAGAAAAGTTCTTGGCCGCCTATGTCATTATCGAATGAATATTCTTCTCTGAATGGGTCTCAATCATTGCATGATACTGTCCGACGATGACCATATTCATTTTTAGTATATAATTTTCAATCGTTACTATAAAACCCAGATTTTGAAATATCTAATATAAAAGCTAATATATTTCATCACGTATAACTTTTCCAATTTGAATAATAACCTGGCAATGCTTGTAATGAAGATGAATAATGAATTTTCATTGGTATTTGCATATTTTTTTTAGCAAGAATTTTTTCACAATAATTTATTATTTTTTGAGTTCATTTGAAATATGTCACACCTCAATATTGATATATAGTTTTATTGTTTGGTTTCGCTTCAAGATCTTCTCTAGATCGTTTAACATCACCGATTTCTATATAATTTACTTCATATTTAATAGCTTTCAATTTTTTTAAATTTTCCAAAGTATCCATTTTTTTGTCAGCAAGGAATTTGATAGATTTTTCCATATTTTCTTTATCCTTGGTAGTCATATGTAGTTGATTAAATAAGTATTTGTGAATATCCTCTTTCTTTTCTGTGGTTTCTTTGGATTCTTTGGATTCTTTAGTTGATATTTTCTTACTTTTAAAGCATCAAAAAGTAGCTTATCTTCCTTTTCAGTGAGATCTGCAACAACATTATCAGCTTGTTTAGGTGTATTGATATTGATTTCATTTCAATACCCTGGTTTGATTGGTGGTACCATAATAACAAGGTAAATGGATAAAAGTTTTTTCCTTACTCTAATTATATGGATAATCTCTCTCTCTTTGTCAAATTTTTGAGCACTTTTCTTGACCAGTTCTCAACTAGTTTTTTCGAGCAAAAAACAAAAAAAAACCACTTTCCAGGAAAGCTTTTTCAACTAAAAACCTCCTTGATAGGGGAGGAAACGAAGGTGGGGTTGTCGGTGTCCCGAGAAATTTCTATCTCTTTATGCTCTTTCCATTCACATAGACATTGATTCTGGACTTCAACTTGGAAACCGTCGTATACCGAGGCGGTCTGATAGTGATGCCAAAAGACGAGATTTCCGTATAAGAGAAAATGATATCTCTGGCTTTTTCTTCACTGAGTCCCACGATACGATCTTTCATGTCCGGCAAGATACCGTTGATATCCTTTGCAAAATCATAGGATTGTTTGATATCCACCTTGGTAGGGATGATGAAGACATTTCAGGATTCGGCTTTCATATCGGTGAAGAAAACTATGGACGAGGTGTCTACTTCAAATACCTTCATCTTATCATAAAGCCTTTGTTTGACATATCTATCGACTACCGCAAGCAGATCAGCTTTTTTGATATAATTGAAGGTGAAACGAGCGACCACGGATCACTTGAGCAATGGTGTTTTTTCGCCGGGAATATTTTTGATCTGTACGTCCTTCACTTGCGTAGCGATGAGTGAATCAAAATTGAGGACGATGTTTTCGGCTGATTTGAAATTATTGAATACGATATTTTTCTTTTGTTTATAGAGCGTGTCCACGAGCTTTCCAGAAAGGATGCCGATATCTTTGACAGAGACGACTCATTGAGACTGGAGATTTCCGCCAGTGAAATCTTCGATCGCCTGTCCGTACACATTTTGCGCATAATAGCTGTTTTTCATGTTTTTGATGAATACTTGGGTTCATTTGGTGATATTTCCTCTGGAACCCATAAGCACTCATTGGATATCCTGCTCCATGGCTTTGATGACGACTAATGTTTTTCCAGGATTTTTTTCAGTTCCTTGAGGTACAAGAAAGTTTTTCACTGCGACAAATTGGCGACCATCCTCGGTCACAAACCTGGTATTTTCCAAAAAGGAATAATCCTTTGGAATCTTATTGATGACTTCGATCGTTCATTGGGACGGTTGCTGGATATATTTGATATTCGCGGTGCTGATAGTCATATCGTATTTGTAATCGATATATCAGGTATAATACGGCACGCTCAGATATCTGGAATCCTTTTGAAATTCTATATCAGAAAACGGATAATAACGGAAATTATAGATGACGCTTTCTATCTGGCTTGCAGGGACGATATTGATGCGGGTGCTGGGAAGGATAAGCGAGTATAAGAGGAATAAGATGACCAAGACAAAAAGCACCTCAAACCCGAATACCACATAGAAGATATAGTTTTTTTTGGTATAGACCTGAAGATGGAATTTTTTGATATTGAAAAAAAAGTCATAGGCCAATCTCAGATATTTGACGATCTTATGTTTTTCCTGATGAAGGACAGTAAGTCACAAGCTGGAAAAAAAATATTTGGATTTTTCCGTCTTAGTGACAAAATACGCTGTCAGATTCTTCTTCTGAAGAAGCTCTTTGATTTCTTTTCCTCGCCGTTCATTGTCAAAAAAGGAATGCTCAGGATCGATATAAATATAGATAGTTCTCCCATTAGGCACTTTCTCTATCGTTTTGAATATCTTGTATAAACTATGCTCTTTGAGAAAAAATAACTTCATATCAACTAAGCCAATAAGCTATAAAACACCAATTTTTATCCATTTTTATCTATTTTTAGTCAATTTTTGTCGCGAAGCATTATTGTATATCCGGCACTTTCTGCCGCTTATAATAGACGACATAACAGATCAGCGCGACAATCCGTGCAGCATATTGTTTTATATCAAGCATGATATCACCCAAAGAAAACACGGCATGTCTGGAATATTGCTGGAAGATCAGGATGACACTTATCAGCAGCAAAAGTATTGAGAAGCCCAACATCCCATAACCAAATCTTTTCTTTTTGAGCGCCTTGATGCCGAGAACGACAAAAAGCGATCACAAAGAAAGGAACAGTCCTATAGGATAGACGAGATTGAATTTATTCCGCTGACTATCAGAATGCAGCGATTTGATGCCGAGCCAGGAAGTGGTGGTGGTTCCGATAAAATTATCTCCCATCAGAAGGAACAATCACAAAGGGACAAGAGACAATGCAAGAGACAAAAATAATATATCTGACCACACTTTTTTATTTTCCACCCTCGTGATTTTCTTAAGAAATACGGATATCGAAATGAACATTCCCATCAAGAGTCATAAGAAATGGAATTTATATCCATAAGGAGAAATCAATGTCACCAGCTCAGATCGATTGGTTGGAAACACGCCTACATCAAAGAGGAAATTGACATACGATCAGAGAAAATAGGTAAGTACGATCAAGAAAGGCAGCCAG
>CAZWTC010000026.1:0-11135 GCA_964637175.1 uncultured Candidatus Peribacteria bacterium | reverse complement strand
AAATATTGCCAATAAGTCCGTTCAGACGATTTACTATATACTTCCATCCATATAACATCATCATCTAACTCTTCTTTGATTATCTCAATGATTTTGTTGGGATGTTTTCCAGAATTATTAATAAGGATGTGCTCAATTGTATTAAATTCTTGAGGGATACTATATTGAGGAGCATAATAGACAATGTCATCTCGATATTTTTTCTCAAAATCCCTGAGCGCATTCTGTTTGCTTTGACGTGGATTATGTATTTTATTTTTTTCAAAATCCATATTCAATTGTTCAATCCAAGAGACAATTGCCCCGAATCCGAAAAAAATATAACAAAGATAGAATCCCCACATATATCCAGCAATGATATTATTAAGATTGGGTGATGATATAACTAATATCCCCCAACCTATCGCTATCAGTATTATGCAGATACTCCCCCACATGATCTTTTTTTTGTTTTTTTCTAATTTTTTTTGAAATTCTTCAAATTTTTCTTTTTTTGTTTTCATTTTTTTATTTTTTAATTTTTTTTATCTTTCAATAGCGTGGAAGCCAAGTTCTGAAAATTTCTTTTTAATGCCATTTATTATGGTCTTTACCACAACCTCCTGACATTTTTTCTTAAGAAAAGAGCTTTTTATATCGGCAAAAGGAGCTTTTTCAAGCGTGCTTACCGATATTTTTGTCACATTTTTCTTAGCTATTGATTTTTCTGTTGCCTCTATATTGCTAAAGATTTTTATTATTTGTTCAGAAGCCGATGAACAAGGAATTTCTGGGAATGTCTCTTTCAGATAAGATCTTGTTGCTTCTATAAGTTCATCTACCTTATAATAGATTATTTTTTTCTTGTTTTTGTTTTTTTTCATATTTTTTTAGATTTTTTTATATTGTTCTTATATATATTTCATCACTAAAGTCAAGTTCTATAAAAAATCACTAGAAAAAAACTCCCGCGGAAAATACCGAGAGAGTTCATTATTTTACTTTTTAAAGTGGTTTTCGAAAATATTTTCCACTTGTTTCCAGTCGCCTGATTTACAATAATTTGCACTGACTGCGCAATCTCGTGCATCGCTATCTTGATCATCATAGATCATATTAATAGCAGTAATAAGTTTATCAGAATATGTCTCAGCAAATTGACAGATAACTTTACATCTATCTCTATTCGAAGCTAATGTATTTCTTTCAAACACAAGACCACGAATTGGCGAATTTTCTATCAATTTGGCTTGAGCTATCTTATCTAAAGCATCTATGGCGGTAGATGCTATGATCACTTCATATTTTTCTGCTAAATTTTTCAGTTTACTCTTTAAAAGGGATTCATGTAAATGCTTTTCGATAAATACAATTAAGATTTTTGTTTTCATGCTTTTAGTTTTTAGATTTTTTTATTTTTTTTTATTTTTTCTTTTATTTTTATACATATTTTAACACTAAGGTCAACAACTAATAGATATTTTTTTATTTGTCAACGCTAAATAGGAGCGATATTGGATGTTTTTTTGCTTCTGGACCAAAAAGCGAGTATACTTAACTATGAAAACAGGAGCAGGGAGCAGGGAGCAAGGAGCAAGTGAAATAAACTTGTAACCTGCAACTTGTAACCTGTAACAAAGCACAAATAGTCAGCATTTTAACAAATTAGCAGTATAGCATGGTTGAAATCATCAAGAACGTAGTATACGATACGAACTACAGCACCTATGTCGCCGATGGCGGGTATCCGCTTTTCCAGGCTCCTGCTGCAGCAGAAAAATTATGATTTTTTGATAAGCTCTTATCAGGAATTTTTCCTAGTCTCTTCGCAAAAAAGTGAGCGCCTATCGGAGCCGGGCTTCTTGGCGGAAAAGCAAAGGAACCATTGCCCGAAAACAAGGAGATCAAAGACAAAGAGCTCAGGGATCAAGTGAAATATCTCTTGGAATTGCCTGATGAACAATATAACGACCAGAAATTGACGAGCAAGATGAGACAATACATCGCAGAGACGGAAAAAGAATATTCTACCGTGATCAATGATTATAAAACGCACATCGCACCGTCATATCGGGAATTCAAGCCAACCCAGTATAATGTGTCAGGAATCTTTTGAAAAACGTATTATGCGCAGAGTTATCCATCGTATATCGACGCATTGCGGACAAGGGATATTTTCGGATTCCATGCAAAATGGGATATGACCTGGTTTATTTATCCAGAGGATGATGCAGCGATCCAGTCAATGCTGAAGAACAGAGCGACTCAGCTCAAAGCGGAAGTGAAAGACGCCATGCAGAAAGGGATCACGCTCGACATGGAAGTGGAACAGCAGTATAGGGATGTAGAGATGATCAGAGAAAAACTCACGACCCGTGAAGAAAGATATTTCGAAAATTCATTCTATATCAACATCTATGACGATACCGAAGAAAAGCTCAAAGAGACCGGAAAAAAAATCGAACAGAAAATCTCATGATACGGAATCAGAGTCAAAAGTGCGATCCAAAGGATGGATGAAGGCTTTGTTTCCTGATTACCGCTCTGCTCGGATGAACTCGCTATCAGCAGAAGCTCAGTCACTTCATCGCTTGCCGGCGGATTCCCTTTCATATCCAACGACATGGTCAGCGAAACAGGGATCTTGTATGGAATCAATCTGCATACCTGAGGATTGGTGATCTTCGATAGATACAGCCAGAAATTACCGAATATGAATGGCGTCATCCTCGCCACTTCCGGAGCCGGAAAATCATTCACCGTCAAACTCGAAGTGCTCAGATATCTGATCAACGGCATCGATGTCATCATCATCGATCCGGAAAACGAATACAAATCGCTCTGTGAAAAAGTAGGCGGAACCTATGTAAACATCGCAACAAATTCACAGCAATATCTGAATCCGTTTGATATCCCGCCAAGAATCGAAGATGTGGAATACGGAAAAGGAGATTTGTTGAGAAGCCAGATCATGTCCTTGATAGGAATGATCCAGATCTTGATCTGAGGATGCACGCCGGAAGAAGAAGCATTGCTGGATAAAGCGTTGCAAAGCACCTATTCCTTGAAATGATTCTCACTCGATAACGATAATTACGAAGGCAAACAACCGCCGATCATGGGCGATCTCATGAATGTCCTTGAAGGCATGGAAGGCGGAGACAGATTAGCGCTGAGATTGAGCAAATATGTCGGCGGAACATTCGGAAAAGTATTCAACAACTATACGAATATCGATATCAACAACAGACTCACGGTCATCAGCATCAGAGATTTGGAAGATGCATTGAAGACGCCTGCGATGATGAACGTCCTTAATCGGATCCGGACTAAGGTAAGATCACATAAGAAACAAAGAATGCTTGCCGTCGATGAAGCATGGATCATGTTCCAAAATGAAACATCAGCAGAATTCCTTTTCGGACTTACGAAAAGAGCGAGAAAATACGGATTGTGAATCACTGTGATCTCGCAGGATATCGAAGATTTCGTCAGAAGCAAATACGGTAAACCGATCATCTCAAACTGCGCCTTACAGATATTATTGAAGCAATCCACGACATCGATCAAAGCCTTGAACGATCTGCTCGGCCTCTCAGAAGCTGAACAGAGAAGATTGGTATCATCAGGAGTCTGAGAATGATTGATCTTTGCCGGCAATCAGCATGTCGCCGTAAAAATCCTCGCTTCACCGGAAGAGAAAGCATTCATCACTACAGATGTAATAACGACGAAATAACACAGGGACAAGGAGAAATGAACAAGGAGCAGGGAGCAAAGAATATAACTTGTAACTTGTAACATGCAACTTGTAACCTGCAACCATACACCAATCCAACATTTTAACATTTATACTTGTTTATGGCAGAAGAGTTAAAAACAGTCGATACAAACACCAAGACCCAGCTTTCGCTTGCGGCAGCGCTGTTTTTTTCTCCATTGGTGCAGAATATGCTCAAAAAAGATACCCGAGATATCACTGATCAGGATAAGGATTTTATCCGCGGATATATAAAATACGGGTATATCACGCTTTTATTCGGCATCATCACCATCGCAGCAGGTGTCTTGAATTATCTGTTCGCATTGAATGTCTTGAATATCGTCTATACGGTCAGTCTATTTATTCTGATTTTTTTATTGATCATCAGCATCGTCAGCATCCTTTCCGATATCAGCCTCTTGAAATGAAGGGATCATGCCATCCAGACCTATACGGTTGAAGGGAATAGGAAAAACATCATCTTCACCTATTTGCCGATCTACAATATCTACTTACGATACAAGGCCCATAGTTTTGAAAAACCGAATCGGTGGATCAAAGAATCCATCCTTTTGCGGACGATCTTCGTTCTCGGAGCAATAGGCGGAAGCATCTTGGCAAGCAGCATTGTCTTGTTGGTGATCATCCTGAGAGTCGCTGCGCTCATGTCCGATATCGATTTCCTCACTACACAAGCCAAGCAACAGATCAACAAGGTCTTTATAAAGAATCCTGAAGAAATCATAGGATATATCACGTGATTCATCGCTTATCTTGCAAAATCATGTGCACGCGTGATCACCAAGAAGCAACCATACGACCTGAAAGAGGAAATAGCACAGGAGAAAGAATCATATAGCCACATTATAGAGATCAAAGGGAATACCAGCATCATCATAGAATATATTCTCTGAATCCTTTTGACGATCTGACTCGTCTATATCACCAAGATTGATTTCACTGTTCGGACATATTATGCATGATTTGGACTATTTATCGCAAGATATCTGGTCATGGCGATACAGCTGAAACACCTTCCGCATTTCCCTCTTGCGAGAGAGATCATGCTTTTGGCAAGGTCGATCACCAAAAAGTCTTTTATACACAATCAATAACATGATGAACTACAAAAACACCTACGTCCCACGCATCGGAAAAATCCTAGCATCTTTTGCGATGATAGCTTTTTCGCTGATAGTGGTCGCCTACGGGCAAAACTGCACGCAACGATCCGGATGAACTATCAACGAAGGACAAACCGTACGTGGATACTCAGCGACCTGAGCAGAATTCCCAAAAAATTGCGCTGATGATTTTTCGGCGGCACTCACGTGTTCAAGCGGAATCATCAATGGAAATCGGCAGACCTATCAATATCCGGCATGTCTGGATACGGGATGACTCGTCCGCGGCATCGATCTTACGATCAATGAATCCACAGTTCGCAGCTGATATCTTGTCGCTCAGTGATCAAGTCCCGAGATCAGCATCCTGTTCAAAAATAAGTGAGACACTGCAGTCAATCAAGCTATCAACGCTTCCTGATTCCTTTCGTGCACACGAAAAGAGCAAGGACTCAATATCTACGAATCTAGGGCTATCACCAGTTTTGTCGTCAATCCGTGAACCAAAGTAGGAGTGAATATCAGGATCAAATCCATATTCACCCAAGCCTTGGGAGCCAAAACCGTAGTCTGCAAGATCAATGCATGAGCTATCAACGGCGGCGATGTGAATGCAGCGAATAATACTCGGACAGGGACGTTTGAAGTAGTGAAATCAGATAGGTTTGATCTCGCATTGAGCCAGAGCATAGAAACCATAAACAAGAATCTTGAAGCTGCAGAAGGAGCCACAGGAACGCAAGGAGTACAGAACTTCTTGTTCAACAAGATCATGAACGTATTGGTGCCGCTGATCGTCATCCTTGGAATCCTTTCTGCGATCCTCTGATTCTACAAGATCATGTTTTCTAGTGAAGATACGGCGACTAAAGAATGAACCAGATATATCATTTTCTGAATCATCGGAATCGTCATCATCATGAGCGCCAAATTCATCGGACAAAATGTCTTTGATCTGCTCAATCCTGCCAGCGGACAGATCAAATGATTTGAGATAGCGAGCGGACTCTATAACAAAGTCCTCTACCCATTCATCAAATTCGCTATCTATCTCGTCCTCGGAGCGATGTTTGTCATCTTGGTATCTCGCGTCATCACTTTCCTCTTTGGAACTGATGCGGATGCACAGAAAAAAGCGGGAACATTGATCGGATGGAATGTCATCGCTATGCTGATCATCATCGGAGCCAAACAGATCGTAGAAGCGATCTACGGAAAGCAAGAAGCTGTCGTCAAAGATATCACCAATCTAGGAGAGGTTGGATCCGGTGTCTTGGCAGATAAGAATATCCCGATCCTCTACCAAGTGATCAATTATGCGCTATGAATCGCATCCCTGGTCATCCTGGTGATCATCATCATCCAGACGGTCAAGCTCTTGATGAAACCTGATGATCCTGCACAGGTCAAAAGCATCAAAAATAGCCTGCTCTATATGTTCATTGGAATCCTAGTGCTTGGAGCCGGATATTTAATCGTTAACTTCGCTATTATCAACTAAACAACCTAAAAACAAAGCCCCGGAGTATTCCGGGGCGACACAAATAATTGACTAAAGATTGCTGCAAAACAGCAATTTTTGTCTATTTTTGTCGCGAACAAAGTGAGCATTCGTCAATTTTTAGCTACAGTATTGTTTCAATTGCATTTTAGAGACAGATTTATATACTACAGCAACATTTATTTTTGTTATTGTAAAAAAATGCGTACGCTCTTGATTATCCTTCTTATCCTTGCATGAATAGCATTTATCGCCAAAAGGCGGATTAGGTTTGGGAATTGGTTGAATGGCCTGAGGAAACGAATATGGAAGCAAAAAAACGCTTGAAAATAAACTCAAAAAAGTCGCCCTTGTTTCCGGTATCGTATTTCTTATTGCATCGCTTGTTTTACCGTATACCAAGTAGACAATGATATCCATCAAAAAAAAGCTTGTAAGAGATATTCTTAGGTACATATTTTTCTTGTCCTTGTTTTTTCGGATATTGATCAGTATCTATATAGGATATCAATATGTCCGAGTCACTTCTACTCAGATCAATACGAAATGAGGGACCTTCGTAGAAGGTATTTTTGGCAATACCTCTTATCTCCCGTATCTTCGTAACGATATCCAAAGCAATTTTTATCAAGGATTGCTTTTCAATGCGTGCCTGAAAGCTTCTTATGACAAAGATACTCCGACCTATATCCCAGATCTTTGTACGGTAACCACCAAAGACAATCAGAATTATACCATAAGCCTCAATAAATGATTTATCTGGTCGGACGGAACGCCGGTTTCCCTCGAAGACATCTATTTCACGTATAATGAAATCCTGCGTGGGAATATGCGGAAACTCCCTCTATTGACCCAATATAGCGATATCACTCTTGCAAAAGACGTGAATAATACCCTCAAAGTCACATTCAACAGCAAATCCTCTGATAATATCCTCTTTTTCACAAACTACATTCTCCCTAAGCATATGCTGATAAATTCGGAGCTGAACGATTATAAATCCTTATTCGCCTTCAAACCGGTATATACCAATTGTGCGAATCTGGTCTCTCAGTCCAATGATGAATATAGCCTGGTTTTCAATCTCGTAAATTGCAATCAGAGCAATCTGAACTTCTATCAGGTCAAAAACACCCCTACATTTGATGCATTCAAAAAATCAGTCCAAAATTGATGAAAATCCATCATAGACGCGTATATAGGCGATCAGACATTGAACGGCTACAAAGCGAAACAAGTCTTGACCAATCAGCTTATCACCGTATTCTTCAATACGCGTTCTGACAAACTCCGTGTCAGAGGAAGAAGAGTCCTCTGATGATTGATCAAACATAATTTTTATGACAGCGGATATGAAAATTTTTTCAAAAAGAATGATGACGGACTCTTTGATGTGTTCCAATCCACATGATCTGATGTCAAGGACCTGCTCAATCGCGAGTATAACGAAAATATCATATCCAAAAGCGATCTCGTAGATATCAATGTAAAAACCTTACCCAAATCACTCTCCCTCAAAGGGGAAAATCAGAAATTGGTCTATTTCATAGATACCTGAGCATCACTTTCCACAGAAATCATCTTCGATAAAGGATATGATAAAGTGACCATAGAATACAAAGGCAAGACATATACTCCTAAACATTTCGTAAACTGAGGAAAATCCTGATGGTATACCTTCGGGACCGCAGAAAAAAATTTAGGAACCGGCCTCAATAAATATACCATCTACGGATATGACAAGACCAAAAAAATCTTGGTAGCGTCATTGGATATCTACAATGTCATCCCACAAGCACAAGCAGAAACGATCAGCAAGGATCCTGTAAAGCTTACGGTGATCTATTATAGCGATTATATAAACGACTTTGTCGTGGAGAGGCTGCAGCACATTTTCAAGCAAGCGAATATCAGCGAAAATTTTGTCTTTGAAAAGATCACTACTCCGCAAGAATTACAAGGAAGGCTTATCGTGGGCGATTATGATCTCCTGATCAATACCGTGGATATGGGACTTACAAAAGACCTGACCAAGCTTTTCAGCACAGATAAATCGGAGATCAATCCTTCGCAATATCAGAACCAAAAGCTCACCACCCTGCTCAAGCAATACATTGCTGCTGATGAAAGGGGCAAGAAAAAACCGCTTGCAGAGATCAATAATATCTATTCAAAAGATATGCCGTTTGTCATCCTTGGAAAAGAATATCTCACCATCAATTTCAAACCGAATATCATGGAAAAGATCTTTGGATCAGGCAACAATGTAGAGATCAATGAATATAACCGGAGACAATACATCTATAAAAATATCAAACTGGTAACCAATGTTCATATCGACGGAAAAAAAGTATGGAATTTCGATAACTTTTCGAACTTCCTCACTAATGCTATTAAATAGCTCTTAGACCTTAGTCCTTAGACATTAGACTTTAGATAAAATTGTTAGTTGTTAGTTTTTAGTTGATCATAGAGTTATGTGAATCCTTGAGATCATCCAGTTAGCCATCATCTTGGCGGTATCGATCGGAATGCATGAATACGCCCATGCATATGTTTCCTATCGTCTCGGAGATCCGACACCTAAATTGCAAGGAAGACTGACTCCCAACCCGCTCAAACATATCGATCCTATAGGATTCCTCATGGTGTTTCTTGTGCATTTTGGACGAGGGAAACCGGTACAGATCAATCCGCTCTATTACAAAAATCCTCGCAAATGAGAGCTTATGGTAGCGCTTGCATGACCTGCGACGAATTTCATTTTGGCGATAATATGAATCATCGTGATGCTGATCTATGTGAAAATCATGGGAGGTACGCCGAATGATATTTTCCTGAACAAGGTGGATCTGATGATAAGTTTTTGGATAAATTTCAGTTTCCTCAATATAGCGCTTGCTATCTTCAACCTCATCCCTATCGCGCCCTTAGACGGCTACAGATTGATAAAGATACGGCGGCAGAAATGAGCTGATTTCATGGAAAAATACTCGCGTTTCGGCGTCATTCTTGTGATATTGATCGTATTTTTGGCAAGCCCGATTTTCGTCAAAGTAGTGACCTTCGTCTTCAATTTCTTATTCACCATCATTTGACAGATATTCTACTAACGAGCATCATTCCCGTATCGACGTCATTCCCGACATGCCTGCGATAAGCAGGCAGATTTGATCGGGAATCCATACAAAGCAACCTGGATTCCCGCCTTCGCGGGAATGACGTGGTGTAGTAAAAAGGGAATGATATAAAATCACGTTCAATAGTTTATTTTTAATTATTCATTAAATTAGTATGTTAGATAAATTAGCGCACATAGAAAAAAGATATCTAGAGATCAGGGAGCAGATGATGAATCCTGATATCATTTCTGATACCAAAAAATCTATACAGCTCAGCAAGGATCTTTCCGCAATGCAGGAGATCTATGATCTCTATCAAGCGTACAAAAAAGCGCATCAGCAGAAACAGGACGCACAAGAGATGATAGATACGGAGCAAGATACGGAAATGCTTGAGATGGCAAAAGAACAACTCAAAGAATCTGAATCCCTCATCGAGGAATTGGATAAGAAAATAAAGGTCGCTCTCCTCCCCAAAGATCCGAATGATGAAAAAAATATCTATCTGGAAATCAGACCGGCAGCCGGCGGTGATGAAGCAGGATTATTCGCAGCGGAATTATTGAGGATGTATCTGGGCTATGCAGCCAAGAAATGACGGAAAGCGGAAATCGTGGAAGAACAGCTCTCCGATATCGGGGGAATAAAATTCGTCATGGTAAAAATCAGTTGAAATAGTGTCTATTCCATCATGAAATTTGAAAGCGGAGTCCATAGGGTGCAAAGGATCCCCGCCACGGAATCGCAAGGAAGAGTCCACACGTCGACGGTAACGGTCGCTATCATGCCGGAAGCGGAAGATATCGATTTCGTCATTGATCCAAAAGATGTAGAGATGGATACCTATGCAGCTTCGAGCAGCGGAGGACAAAACGCCAACAAGAATCAGACCGGAGTGAGATTGCGCCACTTGCCGAGCGGATTGATCGTAAACATCTGAGATAGTAAATCCCAATTACAGAACAAAGATAAAGCATGGTCAGTCCTCAAAGCGAGATTGTACCAGATCGAGCTCGACAAAAAAACCGCTGAAACCAAAACGCTCAGAGGCGATCAGATCGGTAACGGAGACAGATCAGAAAAAATCAGAACGTATAATTTCCCTCAAGATAGGATCACCGACCATCGCATCCATCAATCGTGGTCAAATATTCCCGTCTTTATGACCGGAGAGATCGATGACATGATCAATGCGCTCGTCTTGGAAAATCAGACAAGATTGCTGCAGGAAAGCATGAAGTAAGGTTTTATGTCATGCATGTAACATATTTTTCTTTCTATAAGCACTAATTTTTAGTAAAAATAAATTATTATGAATAAAACAAAAGAAGATAAATGATCATTAAATTTTTGAACAAAAGAAATAGATAAGCAATCTCAAGCGCATCTATTAGTGGAAACTGCCAAAGCTTGTTATATAATGTCACGTTCTATAATAACAAATCCAAACGTTTTATTTTACTATCCAGCAGCTTTTTTTGTAATGCATCATTCTTTAGAAAGTTTTATAAAAGCTTTTTTATTAAAAGAGAATATTGTTTTCAAAATATGACAGAAATGACACGAATTATCATATCTTCTTGCCTTAGGTAAGGACAATAAAAATTTAAAATTTTTTGAAGAAATACTTAAAGAATCAAAAGAAT
>CAZWTC010000025.1:10688-12543 GCA_964637175.1 uncultured Candidatus Peribacteria bacterium | reverse complement strand
ACTTTTTCGCCATTGAACGGATTGATCGCGTATGCTCCACAGAAGACGCCTGTTTTTTCTTTCTGCAATTCTGTCCTTTCCAACTGAGTTTTGTGCTTTGCAGCATCTTTGTATTTTTCTACTTCAGCTTTGCATTCGCTGGTGGTTATTTTATCCACTAATGGATGTTCAGGCGCGATAGCAACGAAAGACATTCAGAAAACCGTATCAATTCTTGTTGTATAGACACTGAATTTTAAATCCTCATTTCAAGATTGCTTTGCTTCGTTCGCAATGACCATATCGAACTCTGTTCACTCTGATTTTCCGATCCGGTTTCTTTCCAAGTCTTTCATGGATTCTTCTCGATGCAGCGTATCCAATCCTTCCAATAATCTTTCTGCATATTTCGTAATCCTCAATACCCATTGCTTCATAGGTTTCTGTTCCACTTCGCTTCCGCAGCGTTCGCATTTTCCATCATCCAGATCTTCATTCGCCAATCCTGTCATGCATTTCGGACATCGATTTATCGGCTTGTAATCTACATATGCTAATCTTTGCTTATTTAAATAGGTATCAAGATCTTCATTAATTTTTAATTCTGAATTCTGAATTCTGAATTTTAAATTTTCAATCGGTTTAGCTTTTTTAAGCTTATCATCGTAGTAATGATTGTACATCTGCAAGAATACTCGCTGGGTCCATTTGAAATATTTCGGATCGGCTGTGTTGACAGCTCTGCTTCGATCGTAGGTAGTACCAAACATTTCAAGCTGTCTGATGTAGTTTTCTATATTTTCTTTGGCGACATCCTGTGGTTTCATTTTGTGCTCGATAGCATAATTTTCAGTTCATAAGCCGAAAGTATCGAATCCCATCGGATGCAGGACATTGAATCCTTCCAAGATCTTTTTCCTTGCTAAGGTGTCGGTAGCGATATATCCCTTGGGATGTCCTACGTGCAATCATGCGCCGGACGGATAAGGAAACATATCCAGAATATAAAATTTTGGTTTGGTGCTATCTTCTTTGACCTTGTAAAGGTCGCTCTCTTTCCATTTTTTTTGCCGTTTCTTGCTTATGTCTTTGAGATCCATGGCTTTATAGCTAAGGGATAAATTACTTAATTATTCAATTACCCATTGCAAATTACAAATTATTGTCATATAATCTGCAATCTGAAATTTGGAATCAATAAATTATTTTCTTTAAAAGAAAAAGGAGCTTAATAGTATATAAACTCCCTTTACTTTCAATAAAAAATTAAGAAAATTATTGTTAGAGATATCCTTTGAGATTTTTGGCTCTGTTTTGATTTCTTAGTCTTCTTATTCCTTTTTCTTTGATCTGTCTGACTCTTTCTCTCGTGAGATCATATTTTTCTGCTATTTCATCCAAAGTAAGCGGCGCTTCTCCAGTGAGACCGAAGTAAGCTTTTATAACCGCATTTTCTCTCTCAGACAATGTTGAAAGCACCTTAGCGATTTCTTGTCTTAATGAGTCGGTATATGCTACTTTATGATCTGTAGGTTTTTGGGTAAGATCGACAAACGTATCCAAAAATGAAGATGAACTTTCATCATCGTTTATCAAGGGTTCATCAGTGGAAAAATTTTTCCTTGAAATTATCAATGATGATTTAACGTCATATTCATCTAAATCTAGTGCTTCAGCTAATTCTTCTGTTGTAGGCATTCTTTCCAGCTGTTGTTCTAATCTACTAGTTTCTTTATTGATTTTATTGACTGAACCGACTTGATTGAGCGGAAGTCTTATTGTCCTAGATTGTTCAGCAAGTGCCATCAAAATGCTTTGTCTGATCCGCCATACCGCATAGGAGATGAATTTGAATCCTCTGGTTTCGTCGAATCTT
>CAZWTC010000025.1:5130-10588 GCA_964637175.1 uncultured Candidatus Peribacteria bacterium | reverse complement strand
TCAGTATTCTTTTTTTGAGAGAAATTTTGAATTGAAAACCTAGACATAAAGACTAAATAATAAAGGCTAAGCAACAGAGATTTTTGGAACAGAGAGAAGCAAAAATACACGCATCTAACCGTCTAAACATTCAAGCAGTCCATGGTTTTATTGTTTAATCGTCAGTTTTGTCCAGAAGAAGAAAAAAAAGCATCGTCCTCAATAAATTCAAGTTGGGCATCAGTCTCACGGTCTTGGGATCGTTATTTTTCTTTTCGCTTTATTTCGCAGACGGCTCTCCGGTACTGATGTTTCTCAAAACCTATGCGAGCATCGCATTCGGAGAAATCGGGCTCTATGTCTTTTTCGCCTTGTGTTTCCTCGTAGGGATACTCATCATGGCCAAGGGATATCTGATGAAATTGCTGATCAGACAATTCATGGTGGTCATCATCATCATCTCCGCAGTGATCAATTTCCCAATCATCGACGGTGATGCGACCAAGTACGAAAAATTCTGATGATATATTTCCCGACCCGTGATAGCATTATTGCAAGTGATGTTCGGCGGTAAAGCCATAGCTACCAAATCATTCGTTATCATTCTCTTGATCCTCGCCATTGTATGGATCCTCTATTCATTCAATTTTTCATTTCCCAAAATAAGCTTGAAATCTGAGAATAAGCCGAAGAAAACAGAGAGCAGAAGATCAAGAGCGGAAGAGGAGGAAGAAGAAGAGGAAGAAGAGACGAAACCGGAATTCGGACAACCTGTTTCCCGTTCGCTCATCAAGTCCTTGATCAAAGATAAGCTAGAGAGGAAAATAGAAGAAAAAGAAAAAATCAAAGAAAGGAAGATCAGACCGACCATTAATTTTTCCGGAGAAAAACCTACGTTCAACCATGCTATTCTCGAGACAAATGCAGACCAGACCGTTACGATCGACGAAACCTTCCTTATGGAAAAAGCCAAAGCCTTGCAGAATAAATTGATGGAATTCAACGTACCGATCATGATCGAATGATTCGATATCGGACCTTCCATCGTACAGATCAGGATCAAACCGGATGAAGGGATCAGGCTTGCTACCATTGAAAGCTTGTCCAATGATATTTCCCTCTCGCTCAAATCCAAATCCGTCAGGATCGTAGCGCCTATTCCCGGTACTGATTGCGTAGGTATCCAATTGCCAAATCCTAAGCCGCTTATGGTGCGTCTCGGCGATGTATTGAGTACATCGGAATTTGCCAATGATATGAAAAAATCAGACAACAATCTCGCGCTCGGAAAAGCGATCGATGGATCTATCATCATCAAAACCCTTGAATCTATGCCGCATTTGCTTGTTGCAGGAGCGACCGGTTCCGGAAAATCTGTCGGCGTGAATGATTTCATCTTATCGCTTATGTATCAAAATACTCCATCTGAACTCAAATTCCTCATGGTTGATCCGAAGCAGGTCGAATTGGAACTCTACGCGGGACTTCCTTACTGGCTCGCACCGATAGTCTTCGAGCCGGAAAAAGCCTTGAAACTGCTGAAGCGGACAGAACATGAGATGGAAAGAAGGTATGGAGTCTTGAAGGAACAAAGAGTCAAAAATATCGATGAATATAATCAGAAGACCAGCGCGGAAAAAATGTTCCGCATCGTATTCATCGTTGATGAATTAGCATCCATGATGCTTTCCAAAGCCAAGAGAGACGTAGAAAACTGCATCACGCATATTTCCGCAATAGCGCGTGCCGTAGGAATCCATTTGATTATCGCGACCCAAAGACCGTCTGTCGACGTCATCACCGGACTCATCAAAGCGAATATGCCGACGAGAATAGCTTTTGGTACCGTATCGGAAATAGATAGTAGGACTATCCTCGGTAGAAAGTGAGCAGAGACATTGCTCGGAAAATGAGATATGCTGTATATGGATCCATCCACGAAATCACCGACAAGAATCCAAGCGCCATTCATTTCCACCGAAGAAATTGAAAAAATTGTTATGACGCTCAAAACCAAATATATGGGAGGACTTACAGAAGAAGATATCTACAACCAAGAGATAGTCGGTTTGCTGGAAAATAAGCTTGAAGCCGGAGAGCAGCTCTTTAGCAATAACGGCGATAACGATGACGAACTCGTGGAAAGAGCGATACAAGTCATCTCACAGACGAGAAAAGCTTCAGCGACATTATTGCAAAGAAAGCTCGGTGTGGGATTTGCTCGCGCCGCTAGGATCATGGATATCTTGGAGGAGAAGTGAATTATATGACCACAAGACGGCGCTAAGCCGAGAGACATCTTTATTTAAAATGCTAAGTTCTAAGTGTTAAGTTTTAAATAAAGAAATACCATAACTTAGCATTTTGCATTCAACACTTAGCATTAAAATTATTATATCATAATTTCATAATTTGGCAAGTTAATCTGACGATAAAAAGTCAGATTTTTTGTTTTTCTCCATATCGCGAGTATACTTGAATCAAGACACAAGTATAAAAAATTAATTCTGAATTCTGCATTTTATCCCGCCATGCGGGACTTCACTTCGCTACGCATTCTATATTTTAATTCTGTATTCTGCATTTTATATTCTACATTCAATACCATGAGCTTTACAAGCAAAAACTTACATTCAAGTGCACGTAGCATGAATTTCATCAAATGAGCTACGCTCTTTTTCCTTTGAATGTCTTTCGTGCTTTTTATGACAAACGCATTTGAGATCACGCCGGTTACAAGAAATGCCGTACAATATATCCAATCGATCTTTTTGACATCAGATGGATATTCCACTTCCACAGGTACTATTTCCCTTAATGGATCAAATGGAAACGCGCATTTTGCGGGTAATATGAATGTAAGCGGCATTATAGATGTAGTTGGAACAGGAACAATTAGATGAAATTTAGGGATAGGGACAACAACCCCTACAAGTAAATTACATGTATTTGACAATACTGTATCGACAGTAAATGTAAGTATAGAAGGAGGCTCTGACACGACCCAAAGGATTAATTTCATAGATGCGGATAATGAAACCAATTCTACAATCGGAGGCTATTCATCTGAGAATGAATTTTCTTTGAGGACTATAGCTATTCGGCCAATGACGTTTTGGACGCACAATACAGAAAAGATGAGAATCGCTGCTGATGGAAAAGTAGGGATAGGGACAACGACTCCAAGTGTTCCGTTGCAAGTCTCATGAACCGTGATGTTTGGAAATTACAATAGCACCACAGGAGGCACTTCTTCAGTATTGTGAGGTAGCGGAAACATCATCAGCGGCGGTGCGCATAATAGCATAGTAGGAGGAATAAGCAATGGAATAAATGGAAATTATAATGGTATCTTATGAGGAGGAAATAATTCGATTGTCGGGCATAATTATTGATCTATCATATGATGATCACGGAACATGATTGACGCAGCAGGTGGTGGATGAATAGGAGCATTAGTGACTCCGAGTTTTGAAACCATCATAAATGGATATGGAAATGAAATCCATAATGCTTCCTATTCATTGATTGCCTGAGGGCAAGAAGCAGTGATAAGCGGACATCAATGAGTATTCCTTTGGTCTGATAGCGTCAGTACATGATTCACAGCCCAAAAAAGCAATACCTTCCTTATCAATGCAAGCAGCGGAGTAGGTATCGGAACAAATACTCCTACAGCGATGCTTACCGTCAACGGGGGTATCAAACCGATAAGCCGGAATGCTACTACAAACCCATGTGATATTCTTTCATGAACTTATCCTAGAGGAACAGAATATTATAACAGCTTGTATGATAAATATTGTTATTGCGGTTCCGGTAATGTAGCAAGACCGATAGGAGAAACATGAACAGTATGCTATGCTTGAGGAGGATTGCCAGAAACAGGTAATCCAGCAGCAGATTAATATACAGGTAATAAAAAAAATTCAAATAAAAAAACTCCCGAAAATCGGGAGTTTATAGTATAAAAATTTTATCATAGATGCTCGTATTTCCACACGAGCCACCAATGTGTTAATCCTGATTTTTTTACATCATCAGGATCCCTTAACTTTTTTTTAGTGAATGGCTTTGGTTTTTTTATTGCTGGTTTATTATCAGCACTTACAGTTACACTGTAGGTGATAACTCCGCAAATATTACTTATGGTAACTGTGTAGATCCCAGGAGAACTTACAGTTATCAGTTTATCCGTGGAACCAGTGCTCCATAAGTATTTTGTAAATCCCCAGACATTTAGCTCGATAGAGCTCGCGTCCAATGTTATCATACCATTGTCCAAAATGCAATCCTTGAATGTCGGGATTTTGGGAGGAGATATCATGTGCAAGGTGATATATTTTTTTTCACCTTTCACCTTCTCTTTGGTGTAGGTGCAAAGCACCTCATCACCATATTTATTGATGGGATGGACATCATAAATGATAAGATTATTGCCTTCTTTTTTTGATTGGTAATTGGTTGTCCATAATACATCAGTTGCACCATCAGGTGCAATCAATGTGATCTGGTCCACATGCTCACAGTACGGTATATGCATACCTCCTCTGACAGAATCCAGAACTATCATTTGCCCATATCCTTGGTGTAAACCAAGAATGATTATTGTTAGTAGTATAATTTTTTTCATATTTTTATTTTTTTGTTTGATGAAACAATAGTTAAATAAAAGAAAAAGTCAAGTATATTTATAATATCGTAAAAAGGGAGATGCCGCTTGCATCAATAAAAAATTCATCAATATGAAAAAAAATTCCGGATAAAAAACCCGGAATCTTATATTTTTTTAACGCCTAGTTATTTATATCTTGCAGGTGTCTTATCTATTATGACGAATGTTTTTGTCCAGGTTCCGCAGACATTGCTGACGGTAACCGTGTAAGTTCCTTCCATAAGATACACTATTTGTTCTGTAGCTCCATTGCTCCATATATACTTAGTGAAGTCATATTTGCTATAATTCTTAGCATCTACTAATATGGGTTTTCCATCAACAATATAGGTAGTATCCTTGAAGTTTACCTCATTCGGAGGCGCGATTAAAGCATGCACGGTAATATATTTCTTTTCAGATTTATCGTTATATTTACAATAAATAGCGCCATTATATCCGCTATTAACCACAATGTTACCATCTTCTATCTGAAATACCTCTTTATCGGTGTCCCAGGTGACAAGAATTGCGCCTTTTGGGGCTATGACTTTTATGAAGTCACATCCATTTTTATTGTAAGGTACATGCTGTTTATTTGTAGCTGAATCAAGGTAAATGGTGGTATAGGTTTGTCCTGTACAAAACATCAGCGATGAGACCATCACCGCTACGAATAAAATTATATGTTTTTTCATATGTATATTATTTTTTTGTTTATCTATATATTTCTATTTACTAAAAACTTATAATTAAATAACAAAAAAAGTCAAGTTTATGTGTCCGCACAACAAACTCAACGTCCTTCATTTTCAATCTTTCCAC
>CAZWTC010000025.1:0-5120 GCA_964637175.1 uncultured Candidatus Peribacteria bacterium | reverse complement strand
ACATCAGCGATGAAACCATCATCGCTACGAATAAAATTATATTTTTTTTCATGTGTGTATTTTTTTATGTTTATCTTTACTAAGATTTTATAATTAAATAACAAAAAAAGTCAAGTTTATGTGTCCACATAACAAACTCAAATTCTATCCCTTTTCCCATCTTTCCTTATCACTATTCAAGCTGTTCCATCTTGTTGATGAGGAGGGAAATGCCTTCTTTTGCTTTATCATTCAGCTTGGTTTCCGCTAAGATAGCTTTGGCTTTTTTGCTGTATTCAGCGATGCCTTGCTTTCCAAACTCCAATGCTCAGCTTTGTGCAAACATATCTTGCAATGCTTCTATCTGCTTCGCATCAAGCGATTTCCCCATGCAGGATTTCAAGAGTTTCTGCTGCTGCTTAGTTCATTGTTCAAAGATATAGTTGGTGAAATAGGTCTGTTGGCCTTCCTGGATGTCGCTGAACGTGGACTTGGTCTTGTCGCCTCCTATGATATCCAGATAATCGTCTCTGATCTGGAATGCGAGTCCGAGATTTTTTCCGAGTTCGATGATGAGCTGTTGCTGGTCTTTGTCCGCATCTGCAAGGATAGCTCAGGTGAGCATAGGTCTCACAAAAGTATAGGAAGCTGTTTTGTACATGTTTTTCTTGTCGATCAAGTCCAGTGAAGCCGGTCCGGAGATCATCATGTCCACGTCAATCATCTGTCAGAGGATCACTTCTTCGATCATATTATGGACATTTTTT
Organism: uncultured Candidatus Peribacteria bacterium; assembly: GCA_964637175.1. GTDB lineage: Bacteria > Patescibacteriota > Gracilibacteria > Absconditabacterales > Absconditicoccaceae > CAJBLF01. The sequence goes on along the minus strand of CAZWTC010000025.1, from coordinate 4,374 downwards.
CTCGCTTCCAAAAGCACCTTTTCGGTGAAATCATGCTGTTTGTATTGCAGCTCATAGACTCGCGAAAGCAGAAGGTCTCAGATTAGGATCGCTTGCCCTTCAGCGACATGATGCGCTTGAGGACTTCATTCCAAAGCTTTTTCTATGAATGCGTGTACGGTGAGCGCGTTATGCCTTTTGTCTGCTTGATCGATGACATCATCGTGGATAAGCGCCATCGAGTGGAGGAGCTCAAAGATGATCCCGAAATTCAAGATGGCTTTTTCGTTTTCTCCGCCGAAGCCTTTGTAGGTCAATCGCAGTCCGTACGGTCTGATTCTTTTACCGCCGGAAAAAATGAACGTAGTGATATATTCGATGAAGCTGTTGATCTTTTTATCGCTGATAAGCTTTTTCGCTTGATTTATTTTTTCTTGGACGTAGGTCTGCAAGATGCCGTCGAAGGTGGTTTTGAATGAAGATATATCCATGGTAATCAACTAACAACTAAAAACTGACAATTGATAATGAAATGTTCGAATAACGTTAATTTTTTGATTTTATAATTCAACCGTAAAGCGATATTTGACAAAATAATAAAAGTAGTTATAATAATGTATATTTATATCGTTTTTTCAAGCCATGGGAAAGTTCAATCAATCCGTCAATGCTGCTGGAACAAGGGTGGGAAATACCGCCGCGACGCCGTTCAGGATATGAGGAGAAATCATAAATGCCTGAGCGAATATCCCGAGACAAGGGATCAGCGCGATAAAAAATCTTGCAGAAGTGACCAAGCAGACAGGAAACGCCTTGCTGCATAATTTTCTCGATTTTTCCAAGGTGCAGGGAAAACGGTATCAGAAACTCTTTAAAATGCCCTTGAATCTCGCATCTGCAGTGACACGAAGACCGGCGATGATACTATGAACGTGAGCATTGAGCGCAGCGAATCAAGGAATCCGGCAGCCGTTCAAAAAGCTTTTCTTTACGCCAGGCAAGATGTTCAAAGGCATGCGGAATTCCATGAGGATATTCAGCAAAAAGAAAGGATTTGATTTTCAAACGTATGATACGCATGAAACCTGAGATATTCGGATCACAAAAAACAAGGATCTTGGATTCCTAGGTGCCAAATGATGATCTTCTGTAGACAAACCGAAAGAAGAAAAACCAACACCTAAAAAACCCAATAAAAAAATAAAAAAGAAATCTGAACCGAAACCTGATTCACCTGCTCCGACACCTCCCGATATGCTTCAGAAACCTTCAACACCATCTTCTAAACCATCATCTCCAAAATCTATCGCTGACGTCCAGCAACAGCAAAAAGAAGCATCAGCAGCAAAAGATATCGCTGATCAAGAAAAAAGATTCCCTCAATGGAACACGCTGCATTACAAAGAAAAAGCGAAATATGCCAAAGATTTTGAAAAAGCTTTAGAATGAAAATTGACTGAAGAAGGAGTTCTCGAGCGAGGGAAAAAATCAAAAACATGAGACACGATAGAAGAAATCATGTCTGCATTACGAAAGAGCTATCCTACTATGGCAGGATATATAGAAGAAGAAATCCTGAACAAGAATCCTGTAGTCATTTCTAAAATAACAAACTCAAAAAAATATACCAAAGAATCGGTTCTTTCGGAAGATCAACACATAGATTGGAAATCATGGAATCTTTCTACTGCTGCTAAAAGCTTTCTTAGCAAAGAACATACAGCAAAACCTAAACATATAGTTGAATTGGATTGATTTAAGTTTTATCTTACTGATTTACATGCGGTTGATCAGTATCAGTGATTTGTTTGATTTGTTGAAATTGACTGAAAATATGAAATAAGATACTTTATAAGGAGTTGATCAGAGCAGCTTTGGAGGTCCATGCCTGGGTTGCGTGACACAGATGGAAAGGTTTCTAAAATGGATGAATTTAATAGCAATAATGATGAAAGGACTAAAAAACTTAAAAGCCTTGGGTTCAATTTTACAAAGAATTTCTCTTATGAAAGAGCGACTATGGTTGATTTCAGATTATGAGAAAAATTGGAATATCTATGGTCACATTCAATTTTTTCAAACTGAAAATATAACTCAAGAGTTTTTGAACCGGATACTAAATCTAAATATACAAAATTCAGTCATTATACTAATGACGTCTCTGACCAGTATGGTAAATACAAAAAAAATCCTACGATAGAAAATCTTCCTATGTTAGGAAATCAGATAGCTATGTCCAAAGAAATCAATGTTGTTGATGATTTTTCTTCTTTATTTTGATCTAAAAAACTTCGTCAATTGTCTATTGATGAAGCTAAAGATGTGTATAGAAAAATGACTTTGGGTATAGACGTTCCTTCCCTGCAACCAACGAACAAAAAATTCTCTTATTATCATGACCAATTTGCAACATATGTTACTACTGACGTCTTTGTAGGTAAACTCTGAAATAAGGATATAGAAGTATATTTTTCTTCTTTAGAGAGTCAGCCTGATTTAGTTTGGATTGATCAAATTGCATATAAAGATCAAATGGTGAATAGTTTCGGAGTTTCTGCTGAACAAATAAATGCTGGATGGTTGACTAAAAAGCCTATAGATTATAGTTCCCAATCTCCTAAAGATTTACCATATGCTGGTAACTATCAAGATTATGTAGATCTTAGAATTTTATACCAAGAAAATCCTCTTATTAAGAGATACAAAGAGTTACGTTCTTAAAAAGAACATCTTATGTATCTTATTTTTTGCATTATACAAAAAACGAAATATACCAAATATTTCGAATAAAAATATAGAAGAAGAAATCTTGAACAAGAAAGCTTAATAAAGTATTTCTTTATATTTTTTGATATAGTCATCTAGCATTTCAACCTGGTCATCATCAGCCCTTTTGTTCCGATGGAGTTTTCCGCATTGTTTGCATTGGAAACATATTTTAAGCTGTCAATTTCTGATTTCATAAGCGATCGGATACATGATTCCTCCGCAATCTGTTTTCCTGTCTCAGGGTATCTTGTCATCCACATGCAAGGAAACGAAACAGTATGGGCAATGATTCCTACAGGTTTTCGCCGCCTGAGAAATCTCCTTTCAACAATTGATGCATCTGAATGACTCGTTAATCTTTTTCATACCATAATGACTAAACGACTAAACGTTGAAACGACTAAACGATGTTTATTGATTATTATAGTTTTTCAATATATTTATAAATCATAATACTTATGTGTTTAGCTTTGTCAGCTAATTCTTCATATATTTTTTGATCTATATAGCTATTTTTATATGCCAAGTTGAGCATGCTTCTTACTTCTCAACAACTTCATTTAGCTATATAAAGAAATCTTCTGAGTTCGTTATTTGTTTCTCTTTCAAATCCTTCAGCTATATTATTAGAAATGCTTAAAGCAGCCCTTAATATTTGATCTCTAAAAAAATAATCTTTAAATATATCCTTATTAAAGATTTGTGCTAATTTATAGTATACTTCTTGTGCATCTTGCCGCATGTTTAGCTCTTCAAATTGCATTTTTTGCTATAAAATACTAAAAAGCATCGTTTTGTCGTTTAGTCGCTTGAGCGTTTCGTCGTTTTTTAGTGACCACACAGCCGTAGAAGGCGAGTTGTTCTCCTAATACCTTAGAAGTGGATGACTCCGTTAAACACAAGGCTTAACTTTTCGGTCCCCAGAATGTGCATAGGAAGTAATATTCCTCCCCTTACGTACGCACCATGTAGTCGCTAGCAAGCGTAGTGGTATCCAAAACATTTTCAAGCAGAAAACAAAAAAACACGCTCACCAAAAGCTGGCACGTGTTTTTTAAAAGATAAGCTTGCCTGCAAATTATTTTCCAAAAATATGTAAGGATATTATTCTTCTGTTGTCTCTTCTGTTTTTCCTGCGAGAGCATCTTCTCTTGCTTGGATCCTATCAGGATTCTCTTTTGCAAAATCTACTTTTACTGCCCTTCCCATGATTTCTTGTCCATCCATCGCTTTCTGTGCTTTTGCAGCATCTTCAGGATTGACGAATTCTACGAAACCGAATCATCTGCTTTTATTAGTCTCTTGATCGAGTTTTACTCTAGCAAAAGCTACTTCTCAAAATTTTGAAAACTCTTCCCTGAGATCCTTTCATCTCAATTTCCGATTCAATCCGCCGACAAATAATTTCGTCTGGCTGATAATAGTGTTTTCTTCTGACATGTACCAAAAAAAACGAAATAAAGAACGTGATTTTACAAAAAATGCAATTCAATAATCAATTGTTATAAAATTGTTCAATAATTACAAGACAATTGATAAAAATCGCCCAACATTTAGCAATAAAAACAACTTAAAAATTTGTACATCATCCTTCAAAAATATGTTTCAATAGTTTTATATCGTCCT
>CAZWTC010000024.1:0-12890 GCA_964637175.1 uncultured Candidatus Peribacteria bacterium | reverse complement strand
ACTAATGATCTTTCCAAACATGTTTTTTTCAAAATTACTAAAATCTATTATCCACAATCGTGGATAGACTATAATACAAAATCTGGAAACTAAAACAATGGGAAAAACAAAAATATATAAGCACAATAGTTTGATTGACTTTTATAGTAAAATAGCTATAAGTTTTATAACAAAAAAATAACTAAAAAAACTATATAATGTATAGAAAATTAACTTCTTATTATTCTATACAATAGAATAGTTCAAAGCCCTCGAAAACGTATAAATAACACACACTAAAAACAAAAAAATATGAAAGAACTAACTTTTTTATTAGGATTTGGTATGATAGCGTTGCTATCAATCCATATGGACGCACAAAAAAAACAAAAAAAAATAGTTAATGAATCTCTTATCTTGGTATCCGATATCCCGCCGCAAGAGACAAAAGTACCAACCCCCTTTTTAGGGGAAAAAGTAGATTAACACAAAAAACAAGAAATATGCGTCATGCTGGTTTACCAGAGACGCTTTTTTTATTGATAAAAAAAGAGATCAACAACATATTTTTTATCGCATTTTTTAAAAAATAAAATCAAAATATTTTCATTTTTTTCTTTTTTCACAATCCGCAAAAAAACTGATCTAAGATTTAGAGCTTCTCACCTATAGTCCAGATGATTGTTTTTTATTAGAAATTTTCGATTGATAATGCATTTTCTCTTGCATTTATGCATAATTAGCTTAAAACTAATGCGTTAATCTCTTTTTATCTTTTATTAATACTCGCCAATGGCAAAAAAAGTTGCTAAAAAAGCTGCAAAGAAAGCAGTCAAGAAAGTTGCTAAAAAAGCTAAAAAAGTAGCTAAAAAAGCAGTCAAGAAAGTAGCTAAGAAAAAGGTTGCTAAAAAAGCTAAAAAAGTAGCTAAGAAAAAAGCTCCTAAAAAAGCTAAAAAAGTAGCTAAGAAAAAAGTTAAGAAAGCAAAAAAAGTCGCTAAAAAAAAGGTCAAGAAAGCTAAAAAAGCCAAGAAAGTAGCTAAAAAACCTGCTAAGAAATTGGTAGGACGAGCTGCAGTAAAGATCAAGAAATAAATTTCTTATCAATACAGAAAAAATCCGTCTCGGCGGATTTTTTTGTTTCTTATGCTTATTATAAATATATAATAAATACCAAGCAAACTCATAGCAAATCCAATCGTATTGGGTTTCTCAAGCTGGAAAGTCCGCTCTGATTGTCTAGTTCGGAAAAATGAAATGGCGGATCATTTTTCCTAGATCTTTTTGCTTACTTTTTGCAGCAATGGCAAAAAGTAAGTCCAGCGAAGCGTTTAAAAAAAGATAGGATAATCCAAACACAAAAAAGTGTTATACTTTTAAATTTTATTACAGCTTTTCAAACTCAATTTCCACTTTTTTGCCTCTTTGCAAAAGCCGCATCAACCTTTTTTCTCTGCGTAAGAACTCGCAATTTCATGTATAGGCTATATGCACTGAATATTTTTTGGATTCTTTAAGCTTCAATGAAGCAAAAATTTTTCCGATATGTTCCAGCGTATGGAATCTTATTTTTTTGAAATTCAGGAATTTTGATATCGTCCCTTGATAATGGAAATATCAGTAGTTCAGAGGGATAACGGTATCGACCATCGCATCCTTGAAATATCTCAGATCGAATTTTATGATTTTATTGACAAGGATATGAGAATAGGAAAGACTCGTAAGATAATACTTCCAAAGAGGAGTTTCCTTGACTCGATACGCGAAAGGGAAATGGAATTTTCTGATTGATTTTTGATGTTCGTTGAGCGTGTATCACTCCGCAAGCTTTTTCACCAACGGTTCTATCTTTCCGACATCAGCAAAATCACCGAAAAAACCGATCTTTCCGACCAATGAATGGTTGAAACCATAGTCCAATAGGTAATTTTTGAAAAGAGGAAGAATTTTTCAATCTTTCAATGTTTTCATCTTTCAATCAAGCAAAGCAAGTTCGTAAACCGGCGGAACAACGATATATTCAACGCCTTGTTTCGTCAGATAGTCCACGCCTTTTTGTACACAAGCCAATGCTTGGTCAAAGGTCTTGTCGCCGTATGGCCGATGGAAAAAATCATAATACACGACATATTCGTGATCATAGGCCGAAAGGAAGTTGAACAAAGTGAGGGATTCGGATCCCGAAGTGATTATTCAGATTTTCATTCTATTTCTTTTTTGAGATAAACATATTTGGCGAGCAGATCAGTGAGCTCTTTCATCGTAGCGGCTTTGCTCAGTCAATCTATAGTAGCGACTTGAGCTTTGAGAAGCAATGCATAGGAATTAAGCGATGGCGTAGCTACTCAGCTCAAGGTCTGGATTTTCACCAATGATTTTTGGAGACTGATCTTATAGGGGGTTATCTTTATGACAAAGAATTGCACAGATTTTTTGATGAGATTCGTTTCAAACGTTTTCATATTGGTGACGATGGTCATCCTAGAAAGCTGCAAAGTATCGAGCAATACTTTCTTTTCCGTTTGGATGGATCTCCGATAGTCGACATCACGGCCTTTGGCGATATACGACTGGATCTTCTGGAGATCTTTTGCAGTATCGATGATCAGACGTTCCAACGAGACTATGGTATCCTTGCATTTATGATATCCGGTGGTCTGCTTGAGCGAGATGACCACTTCGTTTTTTTTCACCAAACAGAATAATCAATCTGACAGATCCGCACTGACCGTTCAGATGCTCAATATCATTAAAACTGCTATCACTGCTATCTTCTTCATCAACTGCTCTATAACTAAAACACGCACCTTTTAATTATTTAATTCATTGATCAATTTCTTGATCCCGAGCCGGAAATAGGTATCGGGGATCTTTCATGATTTTATATCCGTATCAAGGTCTATGAGTCAGGTATAAAAGTTTTCTATATTCTTCTTATTGGCTTTCAATACTGATATCTTTGCATATTCGTTTTTGACCTGCCGAGGATTCATCTTAAGGAACGATGAGATATCTTTGCTGTCAGTGATGCCGCTTTCATCAAGATCTATCATGAAAAGATAGAATTTCATAGCCCGATAGAGCATCCCCGCAAATTGATTCCGATCAGCTCATCCATTCTGGATTTTTTCCACGACCTGGATAGCTTTTCTTTTGTCCGTAAACAGTGTTTTGAGCAAGGTGAACGAATCAGTCTCTATCTGTCCGAAGACAATCAGATCAATCATAGCTTCATCTATTTTTTTTTGCTGTTTGATACTGGTCCGTGTCTTGAGCTTATCGCATTCAAACCGGATACGATATAAATCTGATCCGACTTTGCTGAGAAGATACTGGATCGTCGGATGATCTATGAGACAATCGTTCAACTCATGTTTCACGAATTGCTCCAAATCATTGTTTTTGAGCTGATTGAACTCTTTGATGCTGGCGTTCTTTTCCAGGAATTTATAGAGCTTGAGCCTCTTATCAGGTGTAGGACTGATGAATACCAGCAACGAGTCATCAGGGATTTTCCCTTCCGTCTTGGTGAATGCATCGACAAACAGTTGCAGCTGTCCGGATTTTTCTTCTCCGAGCTTGGTTGTAGTATCCAAGGGCAGTCCGTTGATGAGAATGAGTTTTTTGGTAGTGAAAAGTCCGCTGCTATAGATCGCCTGCTTTATCTGAGCAATGTCTAAATTATCCAAACTGAAAGAGAACACGCTATCCGGTCAGAATTTTTGGAGAAATCACTCTTTTCGTCTAAAGAGTTCTTTATCCAGAAGATAGGTCTCCTGCCCGGTAAACAAGTATACATTCTGCAGCATCCAGATACATAAGGATAGAGGACAAAAAATAGCATTTCAGCGTTTGTTCATTTTATCGTTTAGGCAAGTGAATTCAAACAAAAAAATACGTCAAAATTTTTGTAAAAATATGGTTCAATGGTTTTGATTGAATGATGGATATTCCGAACACCACGTGAAATTTCAGGATAGATGAGAGAATCATATCTAGACATACATTAAGCCTTTAAAAAAGTCATCGGAAATTTGACAAAATTTGCATTTTTCCATATAATAGAAATAATCAATTCATTGACCGATATTTTATTCTTATCTGATATTCATGAAACATCTTGCACTTCTTCATTCACACGTCAAACAGCATCACAAGAAATACCTCTTTGGCATATGCTGATCGTTCGCAATCATCAAGACAATCCTTTTGTTTGTAGGACTGTTTTGACTTATCCACATAGTGAATATCTTCGCGATAGGGACAGCTACCAATGTCAGCATCACCGGTGCATCGCTCGTCGGACAGACATTGACGGGATCGTATACCTATGTAGACGTATCATGGGAAACGGTAGGGACAAAATTATTTTCAAGCGGACAAACTAATTTTTCAAAAATCTTTGTGTATAGCGGAGTTCCTTATGTCGCTTATCAAGATACGACTAATGGACGAAAAACGACCGTCATGAAATTCAATGGGACATGATGGGAAGTTGTCGGCACCCCTGGATTTTCAAGTGGGAATGCTGGTTCTCAATCACTTTATGTATATAGCGGAATACCATATGTCGCTTATGCTGATAATAGTTCTTGAGCGACCGTCATGAAATTCAATGGGACATGATGGGAAGTGGTATGAACACCAAAATTTTCAAGCGGACAAGCTGATCAGACATCGCTCTTTATAGAAAGCGGAATAGTATATGTAGCTTATAGAGATGCTTATAATGGTAATAAAACGACCGTCATGAAATTCAATGGCACGAGTCGGGAAGCGGTCGGTACTCCTGGATTTTCTACTGGATCATCTAATTCTCCATCACTTTATGTATATAGCGGAATACCATATGTCGCTTATGCTGATAATAGTTCTTGAGCGACCGTCATGAAATTCAACGGCACGAGTCGGGAAGCGGTCGGCACTCCTGGATTATCATCAAGCGGACAAGTCGATTATACAAAGATCTTTATATATAGCGGAGTACCATATATCGCTTATAGCGATTATATTGATGATATAGGTAAAACGACTGTCATGAAATTCAATGGCACAGGTCGGGAAGCGGTAGGAACGCCGAGATTTTCAAGCGGGGATGCCGGTTATACATCCCTCTTTGTATATAGCGGAACACCATACGTCTCTTATCTAGACGCAGCTTACGAATGAAAAGCTACTCTTATGAAATTCAATGGTACAAGTCGGGAAGCGGTCGGTACTCCTGGATTTTCTGAGGGACAAATCGGCTATATATCACTTTTTGTATACAACGAAATACCATATGTCAATTTTGCTGATTATTCTAGTGGAGGAAAAGCAACAGTGATGAGATATCGACCTGATGTGGAAGGTATCTCCACCTATCAATGGTATAGAAACGATGTAGCGATTACCTGAGCAACAGGATTGCTCTATAGCGTCGCTACCGGAGATGCCGGTACAACACTAAACTTTGAAGTGACGCCGGTTTCATCAGGATGAAGAGCAGGACTTCCTGTATCGTCTGCTGATAAATATATACCTGCACCATCAGCAGAATCAGTCACTATCACAGGCACGCTCAGCATCAATGAAATATTAACAGGTAGTTATACGTATATAGATAATACATCAGGAGGGCTTGACCCAGAAGGCACTTCACACTATCAATGGTATAGAAATGATGTAGCGATTACCGGCGCTACAGAAATAACATATAGCGTCGGTACTGGAGATGCTGGCACAACGATAAAATTTGAAGTAACACCGATATCCATAGCTTGAGGCGCATGAAGTCCGGTAAAAAGCAGTTGAGTAACAATCAATCATGTTCCCACTGCTACCAATGTAATGATAACCGGCACTCCAAATACCGGTGAAATATTGACAGGTAGCTATACATATTCTGATATCGATGTATCATGGGAAACTCTTGGTTCTCCGAGATTCTCTGATGGTGAATCAGCTTATCCATCACTTTACATTTATAGCTGAACAATCTATCTCGCTTATGTTGATTGGTCTGACGCAGGACAAGCGACCGTCGTAAAATTTAACGGAACCAGCCGGGAAGCTGTAGGTTCTCCGAGATTCTCCGATGGACAAGTTTATTACACCTCTCTCTTTATAGAAAGTGGAATAGTTTATGTCGCTTATTCCGATTATTCCGGAAATGGAGAAGCAACAGTGATGAAATTTAATGGCACAAGTCGGGAAAATGTAGGTTCTCCGAGATTCTCTGACGGTGAATCAGCTTATACGTCACTTTATGTATACAGCGGAGTGCCTTACATCGCTTTTGCTGATTATTCTAGTGGAGGAAAAGCAACAGTGATGAAATTCAATGGAACAGCGTGGGAACCTGTAGGAACAAAGGCATTTTCTGATGGACCAATTGAGTATACATCACTTTTTATAGATAACGGAGTACCTTATGTCGCTTACTCTGATGGTTATGATGAATGACAAGCAACGGTCATGAAATTCAACGGAACGGATCGAGAAGCGGTAGGAACACCGAGATTTTCTGCCTGAAGAGCCGGATATACATCACTTTATATATATGATGCGACACTCTATATTGCATACTCTGACATTTCTGACGCAGGACAAGCTACTGTCATGAAATTCAATGGCACAAGTCGAGAAGCAGTAGGGACGCCTAAATTTTCTAATGGACAAGTTTATTACACCTCTCTCTTTATAGAAAGTGGAATAGTTTATGTCGCTTATTCCGATTATTCCGGAAATGGAGAAGCAACAGTGATGAAATTTAATGGCACGAGCCGAGAAGCTTTTGGGACGCCAAAATTCTCTGAATGATGAGCCAATTACACATCACTTTTTGTATATAACGGAACACCATATGTCGCTTACAGCGATTGGGCTGATAATGGACAAACAACAGTAATGAAGGGTCTTTCTGATCTTGAAGGTACTTCACTTTATCAACGGTATAGAAATGATGCAGCAATTCTATGAGCAACTGGATTAACGTATATACTCATCACTGGAGATGAGGGAACGACAATCAAATTTGAAGTCACACCTGTTGCATTATCATGATCATCACCTGGTATCGCTGTACAAAGTTCAGGATTGTTAATTAATGGAGGTCAATGAGGCGGTGGAGACATAGGTTGATGAGGATGAGGAATTCTTCCAAAGGACGTTTGTACGCCTGAGAGAGATTGTTCTTCTAGTTACTACGATCATATCTGCGGTCCTTGTTCTTCTACCGGTGAAGTGAATGATACTGATAATTCTTGTAACTCATATTCTGATGAGTTGAATGGTGCGTATCTATTTGCGTACGAAAACGGTATCACCACAATCAAGAATTGTATCGCTGCTGGATTAGACGGCAATCTTATAAGATCTCATATGGCGAAGATGGTTTCACAATTCGCTATCAAGGTCCTGAAGATGAAACCCGATACCAAGAAGACTTCATGTACTTTCCCTGATATGAATAACGAATCTAAAGAGATGCAATTCTATGCTACCATAGCATGTCAATTAGGATTGATGGGATTAGATACGGATGGCACAACACCTAAAGCTACATTCGATCCCAACGACACCGTAGACAGAGCGCAATTTTGAACCATCCTTTCCAGAATACTCCGAGGCACGAAATATGCAGGAGAATTACCGTTCTATGTAAAACACTTGAATGCATTAAAGAAAAATGCTATCATGAACGATATCACTAGACCGCTTGCTCCTGAGATGAGAGGACGAGTCATGCTCATGCTCCAGAGAAGCGCAGAATGGAAAAAACAATATCATAAGTAATGCTATTTATCTTGTCATATACCTTCAGATGAAGCAATTCAAAACAATCCATTCGCATCTCAAGCACCATCACAGGAAATATCTTTTCGGGATATTTTGATCTTTTGCACTTATCAAAACAGTGCTTTTGTTCGCTTGATTTTTTGGTATCGTACAAGTAGGGAATACATTTGCACAAACTCCTGTAGAACTCAATAGCGGCAATATCACACAAGCACCATTCAGCTGTGCGACGTGAGCTGTGACATGTAATTTATCAAGCAAAAGCATCACAAGCATAGCCACTGATACCTTTGTCAACCATCATAATCTCACTACGCTGTATCTGCACAGCAATCAGATCACCAACATCGAAAGCGGTAATTTCAATGGACTTTCAGGAGTGACGACACTCAATCTAGCCACCAATCAAATCACAAGCATCGAAAGCGGAGATTTCAATGGACTTTCAGGATTAACACAATTATATCTAGGTAGTAATAGGATTACAAGTATTGAAGCTGATGATTTTGCTTTGGTAAGAAAAGTGCAAAGATTGGAATTAGGCAACAACCTCATTACCAGCATCGAAAACGGTGATTTTGCTATTTTAACAGGATTGACCTATTTACATCTATGATACAATAGTATTACAAGCATAGAAAATGGTAGTTTTTCATGATTATCAAACATAACACAACTGCATTTAATCAACAATCAGATAACTAGTATCGAAAGCGGGGATTTCTATGGATTGCCAGCTTTGCAAGATCTTGAATTGGATTATAATCAGATCACCGATATCGGAAGCGGCGCTTTCATCTGATTATCAGGAGTTACTGATCTTTTTGTAACATACAATCCGCTCACCCATATCGAAAATGGTGATTTCAATGGACTATCAAGTTTGCAATATCTATATCTATACAACAACCAGATTTTTGACATAGGAAGCAGTGCTTTTGCTTGATTATCAACAGTGGAAACTCTTGATATAAGTGCAAATCAGATCACCCATCTCGAACGCGATGAATTCACCGGATTGTCTGCGATGACATATCTTGGACTCTACAGCAATCAGATCACCGACATTGCAAGCGGCGCTTTTCTAGGACTTGCAGGAGTGACTGAAGTGGATCTCAATACCAATCAGCTAGCTTCTATTGAGAATAGCGATTTCAATGGACTTTCAGGAATGACGACAGTACGTTTGAATGCCAATCAAATCACTGCCATACACAGCGGGGATTTTAAATGACTTTGATGAACGTTGATTGCATTATATCTTCAAAACAATCAGATCAATTTCATAGAAAGCGGAACATTCTTGTCATGAAACTGATTTTCAAAATTGAATACCTTGAATCTCAATCCTAACTGTTATACCAGCGGAACGACTACAATACCTTTTAAAGTATCATGAAGTGCAACAATAAACAATACCAATTGCGTGCCCATCAGCGGTACTGCTTCCAGTGATTTCATCACTGCTCTAGGAAGCAAATGATATAGTCTGAGCAATAATTACTATATAGGCAATAAATCTATCAGTTTCAATTATTTCAGTGCAACCAATACGCTTCTAGCACCCGTGACCATGCAATCCACCAACCCGAATTCATATACACAAGCATATTATCAAGACAAAGCAGAAGTGCAATATGAGTCATGAACCATCATCACATATAGCTGAAACGCCTTTATCGGCATCTTGCGCAATCCATTATTGTTTGTTACAGGAGATGTGAGCGGATTGACCGGAGTTGCTTCAATCATAAGATTCTGAGCATTGACGCATAGGATAGATTTCAGTCAACCTGTCACTATCAGGATACCGACTCCCGGAGCAAATACTTGAGATACTGCCAAGATATACAGTTCGGATGAAGAAAGTATCTATGGAGTTGAAAATCCTCTTCGGACATTTGAAAAAACAGGAACAGTGACATATAGAGGAACCACGTGATATATTGAATTTACCGGTACGCACGGAAGTCGATATGTGCTTAGCGAGTTAGCAGATCGTACGCCTCCTATAGGAACCATTACATATAATCCGGCTTCATGAACCATAACCAGCGGAAGTGTCATCGCGACTATCACGTTGAATGAGACAGGAACCATCACCAATAATGGGTGATTGACATGATATACATTCACAGGAAACGGAAGCTTCATCTTCACTTTCCAAGATACGGCAGGAAACACAGGAAGCGCTACGGCTATCGTCGATCGAATAGCTATTTGCGGAAACGCCATCATAGAAACAGGAGAGACTTGTGATAATGGAGCAATTAACGGTCAAGCAGGATATTGTAATCTGAGCTGTAACGGAACTGTTCCTCAGCCTAACGGTTGAGCTGGCGGATTACCAAAAGATATCTGCACACCAGACAGAGATTGTTCTTCCAGTTATTATGATCATATCTGCGGTCCTTGTTCTACTACCGGTGAAACACATACCTCAGCTATTTCTTGTACCGCATATTCTGATGAGTTGAATGGTGCGTATCTATTTGCGTATGATAATGGTATCACCACAATCAAAAATTGTATCGCTGCTGGATTAGACGGCAATCTTATAAGATCGCACATGGCGAAGATGGTTTCACAATTCGCTATCAAGGTCTTGAAGATGAAACCCGATACCAAGAAAACTTCGTGTATATTTCCTGATATGAATACTCAATCTAAAGAGATGCAGTTCTATGCTACCATAGCATGCCAATTAGGATTGATGGGGCTAGATACCGATGGAATTACTCCCAAAGCTACATTTGATCCCAACGATACCGTAGATAGAGCACAGTTTTGAACTATCCTTTCCAGAATACTGCGAGGCACGAAATATGCAGGTGGTTTACCATTCTATGTAAAACACTTGAACGCGTTGAAAAAAGAAGCGATCATGAACGACATCACTAGACCGCTTGCTCCTGAGATGAGAGGACGAGTCATGCTCATGCTTCAGAGAAGCGCTGAAAAAAAATAATACACCATAGAGGTATCATATACAATTGTCCGCAAATTCATTTGCAAGAAAAAACAAAGTAAGTAAACTGCAAAAAACAGTTTACTTCTTTTTTAGTGATGAAATTTCTGAAAAAAATCAATAAGCTCCTAGCTCAACCGGCGATACGGATCATAAAAGGATATCAATATACGCTTTCGCCTGACACATGATTGCCGTCATTTCGGTTAAAAGGAAGAATCTGCTCGCACGAGCCTCATTGCAGCAGATACAGTATTTCTGTTCTCAAAAGATATGGATTTCGACCTGGAATTTTCTATGCTTCAGATAGGATTTTACATTGTACAGCAAGCATGCACAAAACATACGATCCTGATCATTACCGCGTGGTTTTCTTTTCTTCAGCGCCTATCGGTGTCCCCTTCCTTGAACATCTGGCAAACGACAAAAGATTTGATGTCATAGGAGTCGTGACACAATGCGATAAGCCATCAGGCAGATGAATGGAAATGAATGAAAACATCATCAAAGAAACTGCAAAGAAGTTATTTTCCTCATCCTCCAACTCCTTCTCCTTCTGAGAAGGAGAGTTGCAAAGAATAGTACATGAAGTTTATAAGAAACATCATATTTATTGAGAAGCTTGATGATTTCAGACTGGTTTTGCAAGAGACATGAGAAAGAATCAAACCATTGCAGAAAATATAATGTGGGAGATTTTGAGAAATAGAAAATTTTTATGAATGAAACGAAGAAGACAATTTCCCATAAGTAGATATATTGCTGATTTCTATTGTCATGAACATAAACTTATTATAGAAATAGATTGAGGCATTCATAATATCGGAGAGCAAAAAATAATTGATAATGAAAAAAATAAAACATTAGAAAAATTATGATATAAAGTATTAAGATTTAAAAACGAAGAAGTCTTCAATGATTTAGAAAATGTCCTCAATAAACTATCACATATAAAAAACAATAATTCATGGAATCCCCTCTCTGAAGGAGAGGGGGAGGGGTGAGGAAATTTCATTTTCACGCCGACGAAATTGAATCCAGAAAAATCCGAAGAAGGACGTCAATTCGCAGACCGATTGAAAGAAAAGAATCCGGATCTTTTGGTTGTCATCGCCTATGGGAAAATCATCCCGCAAGCGATTCTCGACATCGCAAAAATCGCACCGATCAACGTCCATGGATCATTGCTTCCCAAATATCGCGGCGCTTCGCCTATCCAATCCGCATTGCTCAATAATGATAAAGAGACAGGGATCACCATCATGAAAATGGATGCGACGATGGACACCGGAAATATGATCGATATTCTCAGGTTCACGATACCGTTTGATCGGACTACCAAAGAATTGATTGACGAGATGAAAGCTATCGGTCCTAAATTTCTGAATGATACCTTACGGAAATACGGAAAGAAACTATTGGGAGAAGTCGCTCAGCAAGAACAGAAAGCGACCTATTGCGGAAAGATAGAAAAAGAATCCTGACTGATTGATCCACGAACCGATACCATCGAAACGATCTATAACAAATACCGCGCATTCGCGCTCCGACCAAAAATCTATTTCAACTTATCCTCCTTTAATTGAAAGGAGGGGGACCACGATAGTGGTCGAGGATTTAAAAGAGTCATTATCGACTCATTGAAACTCAGTGAGCCATTATACAACAGCAATGATGAAGTGCCTCTGTTCCAAAAAAAAGATGACAGCAAAGGAATACAATTGCATACAGCGGTCATCGATATCCAGCTCAAACCTGAAGGGAAAAAAGCGATGTGACGGAAAGAGTTTGTAAACGGATATATGAGATAATTTTTATATTGAATTACTCCATTATATATGTAAACTGTTGAATACCCAAAGATTTTTTTACTATTTATGTATCCAAAAATGCTATTCGATTTTCAAGCATTTGTAGAAGAGCTCAGAGAAAAACCTGAAAAGAAACAGATTGTAGAAAAATACGAAAGCTTATTCGGTCCTGTCCAAGGAGATATCAAAGATCAAATCCGATATACGGAATATCTTTCAAAATTTGAGCCATTGCCCTACGAGACGCCTGAAGAGCTCAAAAACGATTTCGATCGGAATCTTTTGGAGCAGTTGGTCATAGGATCATTCAGCAGCGATTATGAACTCAAAAAGGAAGAAGGGAAAAAAGAAAAAGA
>CAZWTC010000023.1:0-13402 GCA_964637175.1 uncultured Candidatus Peribacteria bacterium | reverse complement strand
CTAAAAGCCTAGGTGAAAACAGAAAAAAACAAAAAGACGAGAATGTTATTTCTCGTCTCTTGTATATAGTAGCATGAATTCAGAATGTAGAGTACAGAATTCAGAATATTTTTTTCTGCATTATGAATTTTGAATTCTGAATTTGTTTTATTGCTTATATATTTCCAAAGCTTTGGTGAATTCGCTTGCGCCTGGAGGCAATGCATTCCATAGGCTTGGACTGTATTCGATAAGCACGGCTGCGCCGTTGAAGATTTCATTTCTTCTTTCTGCTTTGATAGCGGCATCGGATGTTCCACCGACGGTGAACCGATGATTGAGCTGAGATCTCCTTGATTCTACGATATTTTGGATATTGTCTCCGATCAAGATACCTTTGACATACAATCATCCATAGGTACATCGCTGCTTGCTGGTGTCTGTGTTAGCCAATGCAGCTCCGCCGGCGAATCCTTCGTCAGTGACAAAGATTCCTTTGACGGTCTGTGTGCTCGGACATCTATCTCCACCAAGGATTTCATCTGATTTTTCAAATGTGATCGTACCTCATTTGACGAGGAACATTCCATTATAATCTACGTTTCCTTTGATGATGATGTCGATATTTTTTGTGACGATCGTGAACGGAGCGGTAAATGATTTGATGTTCTGGAGCGTGATGGTTTTCTTCGTATCAGATTCCAGGAGATATATTTTCTGTTGAGGGACCACTTTTACGGTGATGCCTAAACCTTCGAAGACGGTATTCTTCAATGAGCTTTGAGGAACGGTGAGCGCGAGTTTTTCGTACTTGGTGATGAACGTATTCACCATCGCCTGCACTTTGTTTCCTCCATCATACTCTGATTCATCGAGGACCATGATATCTTCGAGATCTGTGTCTTTGATGAGCTCGTCACCGGCAAGCGTCTTATATCATTCCAGCGAGATGTTCGTAGCTTTCGGCGTGAGACCGAATGAGCTCTTCTGTGCTAGATATGGCTGCGTGACGGTGAAGTTTACACTACATACTCTATCTATTTCTGTTCCTTCCGTCTTATCGTCGCTGCGGCAATATTTGTATTCCACTTTATCCAAGACTACTTTATATTCGCCGAAGGTATCCGTCACAAAATCATCTGATGGAATATAATATTTTCCGAATGCGTTCTTGAGGCTTCGTAAGCCATTTTGCTGATTAGTGAAATATGAGAACAGCGACATGTTTCCCCGATTATCTTCATTGCATTTTTCTCTTATCGTATAGATCGGATCATCTTCTTCGCTAGTGTCTCCATTGTAGATGCCGAACGTACAGTAGATGCTGTCGGTAGGGATTTTTCCATCAGGCTTATTCTCACAGGTATTTCCTGCTATGATGTTCTTCTTTGCATCAAGCGTCCATCGAAATGGCAGAAGCTCTCATTTCTGGATAGAGACATTGGTATTGCCGACATTGAAACATCCTACCAATCCTGAATTTTTGAGGTCGCATCCTTTCGTGCAATTCGATGCTGAAGTTCAGTTGTCGTCTCCGTCATCACAATCTTCATATCATTCACGGATGCCGTCGCCGCAATATCATAAGCTTGCTTCATCGACGATGATATGTTGCTGACAAGCAGACGCGCTTATGCCGTCTACTGAACATTTCACATTATATGTCTGCGGGATATCTACGTCAGTGTATCTACAGGTCGTTTCAAAGACTGAAGCGTTGTTTTCTGTATGTTGGGTTCAGTTTCCGCAATCGATAGTGATGTTCTGGGCAGTAGCTCCATTGACGGTTTCACATCTGAATGTGCTCTCTGCATCACCATTGTCATCGACAATCGCTATGGTTCCATCAAGCGCATCGAGCGATTCGCATTGTCCTCCGTTTTCAGAGATAGGCAATCTGCAGGCACTGTTGTTCGCATCATTTCCGACACGGCATTGTGCATTGCCGACAAACGATGAAGCATAGCTGCAGGTTCCATTGAAGCTTGCTCAGAATCATGAAAGGCTGGTTCAGTTTCCGCAATCGATAGTGATAGGCGTTGTAGGCGTAGTATTGTTTCCTCTACACGTGAGATTCACCGTATATCAGTTTCCGTTGCTTACAGGGCTTGAACCGGTCATTGCATTACAGCTTGCATTGGTGAGTGCAGCATTGACGGAGCTGCAGGCTTGTCCTGTAGTGATTCCACCGAGCGGATTAGCATATTGATAGTTGATGCATGCGTTGTTGATGATCGCTTGGGTCACGAGCACGCACATGCCTTGCTGATTTTCACAGACTTGACCGCTGAAAAGTACGCCAAGATTTCCCAAAGTATCGCATGGCTCGTTTCTCGTGAGCAATCCGTCGCCGCAGACCAATGGTTCTTGAACGGTTACGCTGTCAGTGATCACCTGATTTCCATTATAGGTCAGACGAGCGGTCGGTATGAATGAGATATAATTCTTTGGACCGACATGTCATTTGACGATGATGGTGCCTGTCATATTAGGTTGAAGCGTTCCTAATGTCCCATTATAGGTTCCAAGATCGGAAAATCCCTGCACTCATGAAAGTCCTATCGTCGCATTGTTCAATATCGTGTTTCCATTATTTGCATACGTGATGGTGAGCTGGACGGTGTCGCCGCTGACTGCTTGGATCAAGACATTGGCTCCGGAACCGTAAGGAGGAGTATCTAACTGTGGTCTAGTGATATTGTTGGCAACGATATCTACGATGATATGCGAGATTCCTTGGATTATTCCGGTTGCTGTGGAACTATTGTTTCCTGTAGTCGTTTCTGGGCTTGTCGTAGTGACGTTCATCTTGTTTACAAAGACGAATCATGACGTGAGCGATGTGGTGAGCGTTCATGTGATCATGAAACTTCCACCGCTTCCTGCAGGAAGTGTGCCGATCGTGAATGTGGTCGTCGGTAAGGTGAATACAGGGATATGAAGCGTTATAGGAGGAATGTCGGTGATGATGACATTAGCTGCAGGTTTTCCTCAGCTATTTCCATACGTGATGAGATAGCTCACATGATCTCCGGCAGCATAGCCGGTGAATGGAGCGACCAATGTTTTGGTGACTCGCACATCAGCAGGAGATTGGACTGTTCCTTGTGATGACGCAGTATTGTTTGCCGCGTTATATTCAGCGCTTGCTGTAGTCGCTTTAGCGATTTGGCTGAATGCCGTTCCTACAGGAAATGCTTGGGTCATAGCTGCATTTATCCTGATGACGATCGTCTGTCCTGCATTCAGAGCAGCCAGATAGCTTCCGCTCCATACGAAATCTTGCGGATAGTTTATATGGCTATAAGCACGAGGCGTTCCATCAAAAGATGCACTCGGAGCGGATAATGTAGGGATAGGAAATGTGCTGATGAAAGTGATTCCGGTCGCAGATGCGGATCAGATATTTTGAAGTGTTATATAATAGGAGACGATATCTCCAGAGAAACTTGGGTTTTCACCAGTCAACACATTCGTTACTGCAAGGTCGGCGATAGGCGCAAGCTGTGCCATGGCGGACGTGAGGACTGTAGAGAATTGCATATCAGGACCTACGATCGCTGTAGTGATTATTGCAGGGATCGTCCGAACATTAGTGATTGTCTTAGCGGTGATGGTTACGGAAAAAGCGCTGTTCGCAGGGAGATAGAACACTGGATCGTGTTCGATTCCCAGGCTCAGAAGAGCGTTATTTAACGGTGTCAGCGTAGCACTCTGGTACCTGATATCATATGCCGCTGTCTGAGGCAAGACATATTTGAGATACGCATCGCCTGTCGCATTGCTTCCCGTGACGGTGAATGATACGAGCGAACCGGAAATAGCTGATTGCGTTGTTGGCGCAATATTCATGCTATCCACATTGGCTCGAGTGAATCACATGAATCACAAGAGTCCGAGAGCGATGATATAAAATGTTTTTTTCATTTCCGTAACTAAATAACTAAAAGACTGATGTAGATTATTAGATTTTTAGACGTTTAGATTCTTGGATATGGTCTTTGTATAGTCTAAGCTTCTAAGGGTCTAAGCTTCTATTTTATCGTTCCATTGATAGTGATTTTGCCTGATGCTCCAGGAGCGAGCGGTGCAGTTGATACCCGACGCAAGAGCAGTCATCCGTTGTTTGGTGTCTGGGTGATCGGCATAGGAGTAGCAGAAACAAAATTCAATGTTCCTGGCCGGTAATCTACGATATCATAATTTGTGATAGTAGCTGATCCGTTGTTCTGGTAGAGGAGCTCGAATGTTACAGGATCTCCCTTGTTGTTTCCGTATTGCACCAATTTCTTTTCGAAACTGAGTGTAGCGTTAGGCGTTGTGGAAACCGTGAAGTTCAATGGCAAAGCAGCGCCTGTTCTGGTCTGGCCATTGAGCGTATATTGTATTCACGCATTATTCACATAGCTTCCTACACAAGACGGAGTATTGCTGATACGTCCGGTAAGATACAGATATATGGTCTGTCCGACCGCTAATGAACCGCTATATGTCCATGTATACGGATTAGTCAGATTGGTCATGACAAGCGGCATATTCGCTGCCCGTTGACTGTCAAGCGTCACGCATGAAGTATTTGGCCGATAATCGGTGATCTGGGTGTTATTCATGACATCTGAGCTATTGTTCGTTACCGCTATAGTGAATCTTGCGTTTTCTCCAGGATAGTAGGAAGACTTATCAGAAGTCTTGATGACCGGAGTATTTGCTGTAGGATTGTAAACATAAAATAATGCGGAAGCATAGAGCATAGCCAGATTATCTCCTTTCAAAAATGCATTATTGAGGGTCTGGTTTGCATATTCATATCATTTAAATCTTCCTACGACCAGGAGATATCCTCTTTGTCCAGGAGCTAAACTGAATCATGAATATTCCACGAACTGATTGCCTCCGTTGGATCATGTGCTCATGGTATAAGGAGCGACGCCGAAGATTTGGCTGTCTACATATTCCAGTCCGGCAGGAAGATAATCGGAAAGTACGACATGATTGACGGTAGCTCATCATGGGATATATACGTTTACACCTGTAGTAGCTGCTTTGCTGATAGTTCCGTTATTTGTCGTTGAGGTTCATAGGTCGATGAGATCGCTGGCATTGCTTCTTGATTCTCAGAACTGATTGCTGAGCGTCGCACTTCATTGATTGGCGAATTCTATTTTGAACGTAACGAGATCACCTGAACGATAGGGGATATTCGTTACGAGCGATTTGGTGAGGGTGACTCATTCGTGCATCACATTGATGGTGGTGCTGCACGTCTGTCATGTTCCTCACAGAAGCCCTAAGGTACGGAGCGTATATGTCGTAGTGACAGAAGGATGGACGATGATGTTGGTATTGCTCCGATTTGGATAGATGAAATTCAATCCGGCGATATTCGGTGTTAGCGTCGCCAATGATGCGTTAGCATATGACGCCTGCAATATACCTGTCGCTCTTGGATTGATGAGCGGAGTGGTGGTAGTCAAGCTACACGTTGAAGGAGTATTGTCTACTACTCTCAATGCTCCTGTACATGTGTAGGATTCGATATTATTATTTACGGTCATAGAAAAATTATAGGTACCTGTATGGGTCGGCAACATCTGAGTGACGCCGTTATATTCATTCGCATTTACCCGATGCGGCCGTGCGCCTTGAGTTTGCGGAGTGACGTAGATATAGGTTCAGTAGAAATTTCCGTTGCTCACATTCCATCCGACATTGACGATTTGGTTTGCTGCTACGGGATTCTGGCTGAATGACAATGCACAGGTGAGATGTGGTTGCGGTACCGTGACATTGACGGTTGCACTACAGACTGCTGGCGTTGTCCCTGCTGCTCCGTTGACGGTTAGGATATACGTGGTTGTTGTCGTAGGAGATACAGGTATATTTGGATTGCTCCGATTTGGATACGTGAAATTTATGCCTGGGATGAGCGGAGAAAAACTTGCATCTGTTCCGCTGGTGTATGACGCATTGAGCGTCACGCTTTCTCCGGATTGGATGGTAGATGCGCTTGCGGTCAATGAACAGCTTGGGGCGTTGGATCATGCTCCCATGCCGGTACAATCAGCTTTACAATGTCCTGGAGTTCCATTGAGCGTTCCGTCATCACACATTTCGTTAGGTTTTATGGAAAGCGCATGCCATGGCAAAAAGACATTGCCTTGTGTCATGATACCTCCATTACCGTTCGTGGTTCCTGTCGCTTTATCTGTTACGCCATCACCGCATCTTGCAACATAATAATTCGTACAAGATGTCTTTCTGGTGAGATTAGGATTGATAGTTATTTTCAATACGCCATTATGAAGAGAATTGTCGCTAGCCCATCTATAATAGTAGTTGAGCGTCGATCCGTTGTTGTTTTGTATGATCGATCTTTCCATATTTTTGGTTACTACTTGTCATGCGATTTGATTTCTTTGAACGGTAGCCTGTCATAAGAATGATGCTCATGTAGCATCCACGGTCAAGACGTTAGAGCTGTCAGGATCTATGGTTGTAGAAGGGACGAAGTTAGAAACATACGGAAATCTCAAGTTTCCATTAAAGATATTTCCTCCATAGACTCTTACATAGGTTTCTGTTTTATCAAAAACGTAGCTTACGGGACCTTTCGGTTGCGCTACACGGAGATAGACGGGAGAGCCGTCATAAAAACCTAGTTCCTGCGAGATATCACAGGTCTCTGTATAGAGCGTCGTCGCTTGCTGCACCGTCCTATTCTCGCTTGCGCTAGCAGGGACATCCCCAATGACAGGACCTGCAAAAGATACGCTTCCAAATCACAAGATCATGGTAAGTGTTATCCCTGCGATGCTATACATTTTTTTATTGAATCTCATAACAAATGATTATATGATAAAGTTTTTTCTATCGCTCATTATGGTCGGTCTATGGATTGATGAATACTTCGACAAACGCTTCAGTAAAGGTAGGAAGACATATCGAGCTGCAGAAGTTCAGTGCTGGGTCATCTCCATTGATGATTCCGTTCGTATCTCCTGTCAAATCTCCGTCATCACATTCCTCAAAGCTTACCGTATTGGGATCGCCGTTATAAAAAGTTCCAGCGGGCTGAAGGACTTCATCACCGCATCTTTCTTGTGTGGCAGCTCCTCAGCAGCCCAAAGGACAATGTCCTGCGGTTCCGTTGAGTGGACCGTCATCACAGGTCTCGCCGGTGAATAAACTTACATATCCATTGTCAGGCGTATCTATTACACCATTGCCGCATCGATGAATCTCATAGTTTTTGCAGCTTGAGGTGGATGTTTCTGCAGACCACAATCTTTTCCTGTTCCCTGCGGATCATGGAAGCAGAGTGATATAGGTGAGTCCGGTATTCAGCATGTAGTTCATGCTAGGCACTTGATTGTATCGGTATGCAGAAGACGATGTTCCATCGAATCCTACCGCATATTTATATCTATAATCATAGATGAAGCTTACCGTATTGTTGCTTGCATTATCATCAGAAGGTTGTTCAAAAACCACTTTATTCGGTGTCGTCGCTATCCCTCTTAGCGGCGTATTATAAGGGAATACCCGGCTTGCTCTCCGGAACGTGTACTCATCGAGCAATGCTGGTTGATTAGCGCTATCCATCTTGTAAAGCATATTTGGGAGCGGAGCGTAATATTTCACTTTGGTATATTGGACGCCATTTGCCTCTCTCAATATTTGCCCTGCAGTATAAGTATTTGCACTTCCGTTTAAGATGAAATTACTATTGAGATACAAATAATAATCTGATTTTCCATCAGCGTCATTATCCTGATTCAGGTATACCTTACTGAGATTGCCGCATTGATTCACATCGGACAATTCTTCTATAGGAAGCACATTGTCTGTCCATGCAGCATATCAAAAGCTCCCTAGTGGCATACTAGCGATCAAGAGCAATGCAGCTAAAAGATTCTGTTTTTTCATTAGTGTGATCCAAAGAGATTAAAAGTTTTTGTTTTATTCGTTTTGTCCTTCTCAAGAATTGATTTCTCATTCATTTGTCGTTCATCCCGGAGTAGATCATGCTGTGCTGTTTGCGGTCGGTCCATTCTTTTTGTTCCGGAAGTTCTTTATGCCGACTTTTTCTTCTTGGCTGATGACCTTGCTGGTGAGAGAATGACTCTTCGTATACAGTTCCATTCCACCTTTATAGTCTTTGTCCGGTATTCAGCTTGCTGTGTATTTTCCGGTGATAGGTATATCTTTTAATTTCGTTATAGTGATATTCTTGATTTCCATTCCGAGAGACTCGTTGCAGCAGTCTCCGAGGAGATAGAATACTCGATTTATATCTATACTTATTTTCTCTCAAGAGTCAAGAGTAATTGTATTTCAATTGATCAACGATTCCATAATGCTCAATGTCTTTTCGTACGTATCTTTTTGCAATCTAACCGTAGTTCCTGCTTCTGCGAATTTAGCTTCCAACGCTTTAGCGAAATATTCCACTTCATACTGGTTTTTTCTAAAGTTTCCAAGGAACCGATCTTTTATTTCTTCTTTGTTTTCTTGTATGCTATACATATCCAATTGATGTGTCGTGCTTCCCAATGATGTCAGAGAAAATTTGACGTTACCGTATTGTGCTCAATAATTCCTATAAAATGCTGTATATCAGATGAGATTAGGATTTTCCGTTGGTGTATCATCATATTTGCTTTCTGATTTTTTTCGGACCGTATTCCTTTGCTTTTCTATCTCTGACAACAGATCGTTCGGAAGCTGTTCTCCTGAAGGTCATGTTACCGACTTCCATTTGGTATCACCATGCATGGAGAGAATAGCTGCTACTGACATATTGTTTTTGATAAAGATTGATTCCTTGGCGAAGATCTGTTTGAGTTTGTCTATGGTGTATGTCTTGGTGTATCGATCATTGGAATCCAGATATGCATGAAGCTCAGTGAATTGAGTGATGTTGTCCGGCAACAATTGCTCCAAAAATCCGATAGCTTTGGTAAGCTCTGGATTGTCGATATATCCTCATTCGATGACATTGCTTGCTGCTGATAAGAATTCTGCATACAAGATATCATTCGGTTTTGTCTTTTCCAAGTCCTTGATGCTGTCAGCCAATGCATTGAGCAAGGTCTCTGCTTTGGAGAGTTCAGAGGTCTTTTCAATATCAAAGAGTTTTTCGACAGCGACCTTTGTCGGAGCTTCCCGATTTTCGGGATTATTCCTAGCTTCGGTGTCTGCTATGACATATTCTTCCTGATTCCTGTAGGTGATCGTCAATTTGTCAGCAGGATGCTGAGCATCAAGCGCGACCGTGAATGTGCCGTCAGTATTTTTTGTGATCAATAAAGTCCCTTGTTTGAGTGCTGTATGTTCGATGCTTGATGGATCGAATGTGACCTTGTAATTTTCAGGTTTCTGAAGTTTGCCCTCAGCGTCAAAGAATGCTGCAGTTTCCGTTTTCGCCGTTTCAAGGTTTTTCCCTTCACCGTTCATCTTGGTGATGATATCGTTGCTGAGTTTTTCTTTTGTCCGTGTTTTGTTCCCTTCGGGGAGAAGCTTCATCGGCTCAACTTTTTCTGCTCCGATGTTGTCCATGACACGATGCGCATCATCGAGTTTCTTGCTTCCTAGGCAAAGCACTCTGCGGACGCCTTTCGCTTCAGTAATAGTATATGCAGCCATGTCGCCGACGTTTCCTATCGTGAGGACATTGCCTTTGAGCGAGAATCACTTCTCAGCTTCTGTCGTCGTATGGATATTCAAAAATTCCGCCAAGGTAAGCTTCGATCATTTCGGATTGAAGGTGATGATCAGCCTGCCGGAATCGACGATATAGGATAATCTGTTTTTTGGATCATTATAGAGAGCGATGAGATATTGCCCGTATTTGTTCAGATCCTTCGTAGGATTGTTGATATATTCTGCTCAGACGCCTTGTCCGATTTCATATTGTGTGAAGAGATATTGCGCTTCGTTCGGCACATACATATTCCTCCATGTCGAGATTCTGAGTCCGACATAATATCCGGCGATGCCGAATCTGTCAGCTCCCAAATCCACTTCGGATTCGCTGCCTCAGGTAAGGATCTCTCCTCCCTCAGTAGTTTCGCCACTTGTAGTCTCAGCTGTCGGTGCAGGAGTTTTTTTCTTTCTTCCGCCATTGAAGGTAAGTGCGTTCGTGGTCACGCCGAATGATAGCTTAGTAAGCTTGACGCTGCCATGAAGTCCGCTGATGACATCGTGTCTTCGTTGCTCGATATTTCCTGATTGGATGATGCTGAGCAATGCATTGACGGAATTTGTCGTATTCGCATTAGGGAATTTGACGAATAATCCGTCTTTGCCGAAAAATTTATTCGCTTCCATGTATCTTACCATGAAGTCGAGATTGTCCGTGAGATGCTGTTCATTCGTGGTCACGAATCTTCCATAGAGCGTATCGGATTTTTTCTCATCTATATTGTTTTTGATATAGTCTCTGAATTTCTCTTTGTCAGACAAGGTGGTAGCAGGGATGCCGGTGATATCAAAAATCTCTTTTGAGACATCTTCATATTGCTTGTTGATCTGATTGATTCCGACTTCGGGATCTTGTTGCCGATTGATGCCTGCATATGCCTCCAATTCTGCTTTATTCATGTTTTTGAGACCGAAACCTGCATTGGCTCATCATTCGATGCCGAGATATTTCGCATTTTTCACCTGAGAAAGATCCGCATTGATGACCTTTTTATAATTATATTGTTCAGCGACATCTCCTGATATTCCTATATTGAGTCCCACAGCTCCTCATGGACCTCGATCCAGATTGAGCCCGGCACCGGTTCATCGTGCCCGTTTAGTTTTGCCTGATGCGCTGGTTCCGTTCTTGCCGTATCCGATAGTGAAGATATATCACAGTCCTGCGCTCTTGTGGATTCCTGCTGTAACGAGACTTGTTATGGCATTTTCCAAGAGCTCTTTTTTGAGCGCTTGCATTTCCCGTCATTTGCTGACGCCGGCAGCGCTGAGGATGGTCGCATTGCCGTTGTTCGTAGTGACTTCCACATTGTCGATAGCTGTCATGATCTTGGTGAATACGGTTTCTCTCACACGCACCAATCCTTGTGCTCTGATCATTTCCTTGATTTCAGGATCTTGCGATTGGGTGAGTATCTCATCAAGTTTGGCTCTGAGCTGCTGTTCTGTTTCATATGTCGCATACAAAGAAAGAAGGGATTCTGATTCTTTTCCGACGAGCGTATCATACAAATCCGGTTGCACTGCTTCGCTTCCGCCATTGATTTTTTTGATGGCGTCCAAAAAGAATATTTTCATTTCCGGCATTGCAGGAATGTCTTCTGTTCAGTTGACGAGTTTGGTGAGATTTTCTTTTGTGCATTCCTTGCTGTCTGATTGCATCGCAGTGAGCAATGTTTTCTGTGCTTCTGCGAGTATTCTCGTATCACTGATTTCCATGTTTTTTACGATATTCCGGATCACTAAATTTTCTCATCCGTTTCCTCCGAGCTCGACATTCTTGACCTTGATCGCTTGATCGATAGTGAACATCACTTGCTGTCCGAAGAGTGTTCCTACATCTCCTTGATTCTTTTGCTCCTTAGTATGTTTTTTATCATAGCTTGCGGAAATCTGTCCGTCGCTGTTGAAGTCGCATAGGAATTCCAGTACATTCTTGGAATTGATGAGGCTCGTCGGTTCTTCGTCAGGTTTTTCTCTTTTGTTCCCTGTCATCTCCAATGCATTGTTCCGTTCTTTGATGACCATAGCGACATCGCTCTTGGATTGGACGAGCGATGCAAAAGTATCGAGATCGGTCCGTTGCGCATTCGTAAGTATTTTCGCTATCTTATTGATTTCAAAATCTATTCCTCATTTTTTTTCATAGGTGAGTATATTGTCTTTCATAAGCTGTTTAAGCGATTTTCTGAGCGTCGCCTGATCAAATCAGAAATTCGCATCATATTCGGATCCTATCTCGTCGTAGATGATCTTGTATTTGTAATGAGGATCATTTTCATCAGTCAGATCCTTATATTTTACGGATTCGCGGATATCGATGATGATGCCGGCTAGTCCGTTTTCTTTGCTGAGATTGATTTTGAATGTCCCTTTCCTCAATTCTTTTTGCTCTTCATTATCGAAGATCCTTTCCATGACTTTCACAAGTTTATTGTCTTTGTAGATATTCTCTATATGCTTGTTCTCTCCTGTTGTAGCATATGACCGATCTTTATACGGATCGATATAATCCTGTCTGCTGTCATATTCTTTTTGCTCTTTGTTTTCTCATTCTCCTAAATCATACAAAAGTACATTGTCTGAATCGTATGGTGTTCAGGATGTTGTTGAAGTTTCCGTAGGAGATTCTGAGATATCTTTCCATAAATCTTTGAGTTCGAATTTGTATTCCTTGAGTACTGTCTTTATCTCTTCGTCTTTGATCTCATTGAGCGCTTTATCATATCCTGTGATATCAATAATATAATTTGCCAAGACATCAAGCGTTGTTTGATCTCATGACATGATGATTTCTTTCGGCGTTTTAGTAATCTCTGCACCATTAACGGTTAATGTTACAGGCGTTTCCCAATTGTTGTCTTTCTTGTCTGTAAAAAATCAGTTGAAATATCTTTCAACAGTATCGTTGATTGCGGTGAGTTTGGAATCCAGGTCAGTTTCTTTATCGAGTTTCGATACGTCTTTCATCAACGATTCAAGTCCTTCCTTGGTGACATCTTTGATGTTATCTTCTTCGAGATACCTGGTTTTTTCATCTTTTCTATATTCGATATTGCTTGCTCCGGTAATAGCCATGAGATAGTTTGTTCTCATAAATAAAAGTTTTTTCACACATATAATAGTACTCATAAAAAAAATATTTGCTCAATTTCAGCTCCTTTGCTTTTCATTTCATATACCATTTTAATAAAAAAGTGATATAATATACCTAAATTACCCATTGAAAAATGGAAAAGTGGAAAAAATGGAACAATAAAAACTAGATGCAAGATACAAGATTCAAGAACTATTTGATAATATCACTATTCAGTTCATGTATCATGAATCATATATCTCCTTCAGTCTTATGAAAATCTGACTTGAAACTTTTTGTCCAATAGCTATTGTCTTGACACTAGTAGTATATTTGTCGCGATACTTGCCCGCCGTGGCGGGGCTCAGACCCCCGCAGCTACGTGCGGGGCTTCGCTCATTACATTCGCTCGGTCCGAGCGCACCCATGAAAAAAAGAGAAATATTAGACAAAAAGTATTATTATAATTATATAGGTAAAATGCCGCGATAGCTCAGACGGTAGAGCGCACCCATGAAAAAAAGAGAAATATTAGACAAAAAGTATTATTATAATTATATAGGTAAAATGCCGCGATAGCTCAGACGGTAGAGCGCACCCATGAAAAAAAGAGAAATATTAGACAAAAAGTATTATTATAATTAT
>CAZWTC010000022.1:11280-13486 GCA_964637175.1 uncultured Candidatus Peribacteria bacterium | reverse complement strand
TCGGTATTCATCCTGAGTACGTACGGCGGATTCGACAGCACCGTTCATATCAGGTCCGGATCGTTGATATAGTCAGAAATATTTTTTGTCTCAAAATGGATATAGTTGTCTACGCCTGCATGTTTTGCATTCTCTTTGGCGATGCTGATCATGGTCGGATCGATATCCGATGCGATGATGGTATGCTGTTTTGTCAGCATCATCCTAGCTTTTGCGGCTTCCAATTCTTTGGCGAACAATGACTGGTCGTATCGTTTGAACTGTTGGAAAGCGAATGAGCGGAAAAGCCCCGGCGCGATATTTTTGGCTAATAATGCGGCTTCTATGACGATGGTCCCGCTTCCGCAAAAAAAATCATAGAGCGGTTCGCTGAATTTCCGACCAGACAACAACAGCAATCACGCAGCTAGCGCTTCGTTGATCGGCGCTTCTCCGGTGGCTTTTTTGTATCCTCTCTTGTGGAGCGATTCTCCGCTCGTATTGAGCAATATCGAACACATGTCATGTTGTATATGGACAAGAATCTCTATTGCCTCTTTGGTATGATCTTCCGGTAATTGTCATTCCTTGCCGTTCAATATTTTTTTAACGATGGATTTTTTCACGATGCTTTGGATGGTCGGCGTGCTTGTAAGGAGGGATTGTTTCGTGATAGCATGTACGATGATGGGGTTCCCTTGGATGTACATCTTCCAGTCGATCTTTTGCACCAAATCAAAAAGTTGATTGAAATCAGAAGTTATATGTTGTTCAAGTTCAAGAAATACTTTATTTCAGACTCTACTTCGAAGATTCATTTTCGCTATCGCAGAAAGATCTCCCTGGAAACGTACGAGTGTCGGTCACGAACCGAGCAGCTTGTATCCAGCGAGTTCTATCTCTTTTTTGAGGACGGATTCTAACCCTGCAGCGCAGGTGATGGCAAAATTCATGAAATGGGATGAACGATAAATTAATCAACAGATAACAACTAACAGCGAACAATGAATGATTTGTCTTGGTATGAACTATTGTGTCTTACAATAGCCAACAAAAGCAATACCATCATTATTAATTATTAATTATTCATTATTAATTAATTTTGTAGGGATTTGCTTCCTGATTTCTATCTGAAAAACTTACTTGACTTTTCTTGTTAAATTATTATTTGTATATATCAAAAAATCTATCATTTATATTGCTATATATCTCTAAAGATGCTTGCTAAAGAAATATTTCACAGCAATCCAGACACGCATTCCGGTTTAAAAATATGAAAATGCTCAGCAGAATTGCCTATCATCCAGTGATGAATGGGTATAGGAATCTCCATCAATACCCTTGTTTGAGCAGTTTCTCGTGAAGGAGGAATCTGAACATTATCATCAGCATGATTATGTATGCTGCCTACCTACAAAGATGTTTTGCAGGTAGAGATCGCCAAAGCAAAAATAGATGGTCGTTCTCTCAATAAAGTCTATCAGGACGCGAACGCACAATGCATCAAGCTCGAAGTGGCAAAAGCAAAAGCCTTGGCACCGGGAAAACCCATATTCATAAATATCATGCATGCGAGCAATGCGTATGCCTCAGATGTACAAGCTGCGTGTGAAGCAGGAGTCGACGGTATCGTCTGCTGAGCATGATTGCCGCTTGATTTGCCTAATCTCACCAAAGATTTTCCGAATGTCGCCCTTATCCCTATAGTATCAAATCTGCAATGAGCGAGGATATTCATAAGCCGCCGACAGAAATATGGAAGACTTCCTGATGCAATACTTTTGGAAGATCCCTCCAAAGCATGATGACATCTATGAGCGAGACATATTGAAGACATCAATAATAATGATCTGCTTCTGGAAAATTCCGTACCGGCAGTCAAGGCATATCTGAAATCTCTTGGATACGATATTCCTGTCATCGCTGCATGATGAATGGTTAATGCTGAAGACATCATGAATACGCTCAAACTATGAGCATCGTGAGTACAGTTGGGAAGCAGATTTCTAGCAAGCAATGAAAGCTGAGCAAACGATAGATTCAAACAAGCTGTCGTCGCCAGCAGACAAGAAGATATCATCACCTATATGTCCAGCGCATGATTGCCCGCTAGAGCGCTTGCAGGAAGCCCTATTTTCGAATCCATGAAGACCATACAAGCACATGCGCGGAACTGTCTGATAAACTGCTTGATGTTTTGCTGATACAAAGAAGGGAATCCGAACTT
>CAZWTC010000022.1:0-11270 GCA_964637175.1 uncultured Candidatus Peribacteria bacterium | reverse complement strand
ACGATTTGTCGGAAAATCCGCTGCTGAGATCCATGAGGTCCTCAGCGTAAAAGACATCATGAGCGATTTCAGGCAGCAGCTGCTAAAAGACTAAATCACTTGTTTAGAGCTTAGTACTTAGACCTTAGACTTTAGATTATAACATAATATATAAAAAAACCTTAGTACGTGTATACTAAGGTCTTTTTGTATTTAAGGTCTAAGTTCTCCCATCTAAGTTCCAATTTTTATTTAGCGTCAGCGTCGATGACTTCGCCTTCGACAGTTCCATTCTCTTTTTCTAATTCTGAATTGGAATCTGGAGCGGCTTGTGATGGAGCAGCTTGATACTTGTTGTAGAGTTCAGCGAATTCTTTTTGGATTCTTTCGATCTCTGTATCAATCTCTTCTTTGCTGACATCTTCTTTGGCAGTGATTGATTTTGCATCAGCGATAAGCTTATTCACTTTCTCTTTGTCTTCCGCTGGGATCTTGTCTTTCTGTTCAGACATCATGCTTTCCATCTGGTAGACAAGGGCTTCCAATCTATTCTTTGATTCCACCAATTCCTTTCTCTTGCGATCATCTTCAGCGAATTGTTCCGCTTCAGCTTTTGCTTTGGTGATGTCTGCATCGGAAATATTCGTTGATCATTGGATCTTTACGGACTGCTCTTTTCCGGTAGATTTTTCTTTTGCAGTGACATTCAGGATTCCGTTGGCATCGATGTCGAATGTCACTTCGATCTGAGGTTGTCCTCTTCTCATCATAGGGATTCATTCGAGATTGAACATTCAGAGATCTTTATTGTCTCTTGCAAATTGCCTTTCTCCTTGGGTTACATGGACGGTGACCGCAGTCTGATTGTCAGCGGCTGTCGTGAAGGTATTCTCTTTTTTGGCTGGGATAGTCGTATTCCTTGGGATCATCACATGCGCGATTCCGCCTTCCACTTCGACAGACAGACTCAACGGCGTAACATCCAAAAGCAGGATGTCTTTTACGTCTCCTTGGATGATACCTCCTTGGATCGCAGCTCCTTGCGAAACTGATTCGTCAGGGTTGACGGTAGCTTTTGGCTCGATACCGAAGATATCTTTTACGAGTTTCAAGACGGCTGGCATTCTTGTCGAACCTCCGACCAAGATCACTTGGTTGATTTCGCTTTTCTTGAGCTTGGAATCTTCAAGCGCATTGAGACATGGTTTCTTGCATCTCTCGAAAAGATCTTTGCACATATTCTCGAATTGCGCTCTCGTGAGCGTTTCTTCCATATTTCTTGGCAATCCGTCTTCACCGGTGATGATGAACGGAATAGAGATATCCACTCTCTCTGTCTGAGAAAGCTGATGTTTAGCGGCTTCCGCTTCGTTCTTTACTCTCTGCATCGCCATAGCGTTTTTGGTGAGATCTATGCCTTCCTTTTTCTTGAAAGACTCTACCAAGAAACTGATTATCTTTTGATCGAAATCAGCTCCTCCGAGATGCGTATCTCCTGATGTCGAAAGGACTTGGAATGTTCCTTCTGATCCGATTTCAAGGATAGTGACATCGAATGTTCCTCATCCTAGATCGAAGACGACGATTTTCTCATCTTTATTTTTTCCTTCCCCATAGGCTAATGAAGCGGCTGTCGGTTCGTTGATGATCCTTTCCACTTTCAAGCCGGCGATCTCTCCGGAAGCTTTGGTAGCGTTCCTTTGCGAATCGTTGAAATATGCAGGCGTTGTGATGACCGCTTGCGTGATAGGAGTCCCGAGGAATTTCTCTGCGTCTTCCTTCAATTTCTTGAGAATGAACGCGGAAATCTGTTCAGGTTTATATTCTTTTCCGTCGATGACGATAAGCACTCCTCCGTCTTTGCCTTCTTTGATCTCATACGGAAGATGTTCCTTGCCGATCACTTCAGAATACTTTCTACCGATAAATCTCTTTACCTCGTAGATAACGTTTTTTGGCTCTAGAATAGCCTTTCTTTTTGCAAGATCTCCGACGAGCAATTCGTCTCCTTTGATATATACGACAGAAGGCGTCGTTCTTTTCCCTTCAGCGTTCGCAATCACTTCTGATTTGTCGCCTAGCATGTAGGATACGCAGGAGTTGGTTGTTCCGAGATCGATTCAAATAATTTTTGCCATAAAATATACGATTAAACGATAAAACGATGAAATGACGAAGCGATGTAATCAAAGGACAAAAAACGTTTGAGCGTTTAGTCGTTTTGACGTTTCGTCGTCATATAGCACGTATATTATACTGATGCTATAAAAAAATGCAAGAGATTTTTAGCACCTTTTTTGTTTGGTGCTATATATGAGAAAATCCTCCTTGAACATAAGCGTTTTTTTACTTCTATTGACTTTTTATATAAAAAATATATAAGAAATTTAGTAAACATAAATAAAAATGATATGAAAAATAAAAAGAAAGAAGAACCTGATGGTTTCGGTCATATTATCGCCAAAATCAGACGCTCCAAAAAAATCTCTTCAGGTGATTTTGCTAAATCGATTGGTATATCTCAAGTATATTTGAGTCAAATCGAACGCAACAAAAAAATTCCAAGCATGGCTTTATCTAAAAAAATTGGTGAATATTTCGAAGTGCCTTTTCCTGTTATAATGATATTATCATTACAAAGAGAAGCAATTCCTAAAAAATCTTTAAGAGCTTGGAAATCTCTTCAACCAACAATTATGTCGTTAATTAAATCAGTATTCCTGCCTGAAAAATAAAAAATAACTAAAAAACATTAATATGAAAAAAATTGATTTTAAAAAGCTAACTCAAGAACAAGAAGACAAGTTAAATAATCTTCTTGAAACCATGAGTAAATCTGCGTTGAATAGTATAAATAATTTATCTGTCCCACCGGAGAATATAACTATATATTCATCGGATAAAAAAAGTTTAGCAGAAATTCAAGATAATGCAGAAAACATGACGCCAGAGTGGATTGAGCACTTAAAAATGTGGTTTGAAACCATTGAAACTATTATGCGGATAAGGGGAAGAAAAAAATCTTTTTGGTCCAGATTAAAATTCTGGTAAAATTATTATACATACATAACTCTTCGATTTTTCGGGGAGTTTTTTTATTAGCTTCTTGTAAACCCGCTTTGAAAAACTATAAAAACCATGATCAATCTATCATCTATCATTTATCATTTATCATTCAGTTATGGTAGTCTATTCGTTCTCACAGACCCAGACATTCGTCCAATGTCCGCGTAAATACCAATATAAATATGTCGACAAGATCCAGGAAAAAGAATTCGAATCGAGTCCGGATCTGATCCTCGGGCATAGCGTCCACGCAGCATTGGAACGGTTATATAATCAGATAAATATTTTTAATATTCCGAGCAAGGAAGAGGTTTTGCAGAAATTCAAAGACCAGCGGGACAGCGAATTGGCTGAAGCGACCAAGGAGAAACCCTTGCAGCTCAAAGGCGAACAGACGCTTGAAGATTATGTCCGCAGAGGGATCCATTATGTAGCAGCGTATTATGATAAGCATAGTCCGTTTGAGAACGTGAGCATCATCGCGACAGAAGCCAGCATCACATTTGAACTGAACCAGCAGCAGCAATTCCGTGGATTCATAGATAGGCTTGATAAGGAAGGCGATTGTTTTGTCATCAATGATTACAAGACGAACAAGAATCTGCCGCCGGAAAGCAAGGAAGAATATATCGAGCAATTAACGTTATACGGTTTATGAGTGCAGCAGAATTATGCCAAATATTTCAAAAAAATCAAAGCCAGACTCCATTATCTCCATTTCAACCTGATGGATGAACGGGATATCACGGATGAACGCTTGGCTACGGTCACGAAAAAATATGCAGGGATCATCAATGATATCGAGGATAAAAAATTCCATTATAATATGGGAGACAAAAAAGTCTTTGAGCCCAAAGAAAATAATTTCTGCAAATACTGCGAATACTATTCGCTCTGTCCGCTGCGAGCGCATCTGAAATTCGATGATGAAGTCGTCGGATGAGAATTATGAGAAAAGACCGTGAAAGGATTGGTCGACGAATATGTGGCTTTGTCCAAGCAGGAATCGCAAGCGAAGAACGACAAGGATCTGATCAAAGTCTTGCTGATCGAATATCTGGAAAAAAACAATCTGCTGAAATTATTTTGAAACGTCTATAAAATATCAGCTTCGCAAGCTGAAAACATCAGCATCGCCGACAAGGATGCTTTGAAAGATGCATTACAGAAATTATGAGTTTTGAATGAGGCGATGGAAGTCGATAGGTTCAAGCTCCAGAAATTAGTCAAAGAGCATAAGCTTTCGCTGGAGCAGCTCGGCGATTCCGTCCAGAAGAATACGAGCCGGACACTGAGAGGCAGCACGAAAAAATAGCAATAAAAAAATCGTACATTCCAATAAGGAAGTACGATTATACATTATGCATAAATGATTTTTTTAAGCAACTTTTCTACTTCATGTAGAATACATGCTTCAGACGTATATACCATAACTACATTTTCCACAGTATTTTCTTGAGTATTTGGATACGGAACATGCTCATTATCATAAGAGAGTAGAATGTTTGCTATATCGACAAATTCCGGTTTTTTGAAAGCCATGAAACTTTCTCTATCAAAATTCATACAACGTTCTGCAAAGGTTTTGATAGATTTTTCCATATTGGCTGTTTTTCCGGCCTTTTTTAGTCGTTTCATCCCTTTGATGAAATGCGCGATTTTTCTTTTCTGATTTTTAAATAACGATTTTTGGCGCATATAAACATATATAACAATGCCAAAGAACAAGCCTCCAAGAAGGAAAACTATTAGATAATCAATTTTCATAACTTTAAATTTTTAGTTTATTTTCTGTTTTTTATTTTTAATCTTATATATATTTTGTATCAAAAGTCAATCCGTAAAAGAATTGAATATTTCTGATAGCAAAAACATTCCCGAATCGTGTCCAGTATATTTTTTCAAAATCATGGAAAGAGATTTTAGTTTAAGAAATACTATTAGTACTTTTCACACTTCACAATATAATAGTTGGCTTCGTGGTCACAGGAAGGACATTTCTGCGGCGGCGTTTTGCCTTTGTGGACGTATCCGCATTTGGTGCACATCCATTCGATATCTTCGGCTTTTTCCATCAATGTGCCGGCAGCCAATTGATCGCGCAATGCTTGATATCTCGCTTCATGATGCTCTTCTGCATGAGAGATGCTGCGTATCCTTGCAGCGATTTCCGGAAATCATTCCTCTTCAGCGATCTTTGCGAATGCAGGATAGAGGTCCTGATTTTCGTGATGTTCGCCGTTGATGGCGTATTGGAGATTTTCCAATGTCGTTCATGTTTTTACGAAAGCTGCAGTATCGACAACCACTTCATCCATATCTTCTCCCATCTTTTCCTTGACCATCTGTATCATCTTAAAAAATCGCGATGCATGTTCGCGTTCTTGTTCTGCGGTCTGTTCAAAAATATCCGCTATCTGCAACAATCCTTCTTTTCTCGCTGCACTGGCATAGATCGCATAACGATTCCTTGCCTGCGATTCGCCGACGAATGCCTGCGTAAGCGCCTCTAAAGTCTTTCTCATGATAAAAGTTTATTAAGGAATTAAAAGATTGGAGTGATTAGTATACTTTATATATATGTTTTTTAGGACAAATTAGTAGAGGTTTTATAGTATTTTTTTGCGATTCTTCTCTGGAAAAGCTTTTGTGTTTCACGTATGCACAAGAAGACAATAGCTCAAAGGATAGGGAATCATCGATCCTGGAGCGTCATTTTTCCGAAAGCGAAATACGTATGGATGAAAGGACTATAGATCAAAAGCATGATGCATACCAATGAAAATCCGAACGACAGCAATAATCTTTTATTCGACCGGAGGTATGAGGTGAATACTGATTGGATTCCTGCTCTGCGAGAAAGGATATTCGCAAACTGACACAAGATGATGCTCGTATAGGTGATGGAAGTCGCGATAGGATACTGGATGCTGGTCGCAGAAAATCCCGCAAAAGTATATCAGCTGAAAAGTATATAGAGAAGATAATTAGTGAATGCTATGCCTCACATCAGGAATCATGAAATGATCAAATCTATGATCACCGGCTTGTTGATGACATGATTCGCAGGATTCCTCGGTCATTCTTTCATGAGATTCTTTTGTGCGGGATCCCGGGTGAGCGCTGTCAACGGTCACATCTCTCCGATCATATCTACGGCGAGAATCTGGAAAGGGCTGATAGCCATCGGCAGTCAGAATATCGCTTTCATAGCAAGACTCGGCAACACCGTAAACAGCTCTCCGCCATTGGAGGTGATACAAGAGATGATAGTCTTCTTGAGATTATAAAAGATATTCCTTCCTTCTCTGATTGCGTACACAAGCGTATGAAAACTATCATCGAGCAATACTATTTCTGAAGCTTCCTTGGCTACATCGCTTCCTATCTTTCCCATAGCCACTCCGATATGCGCGCTTTTCAATGCAGGAGCATCGTTGATCCCATCGCCGGTGACGGCGACGATATTGTGCATCTTCCTCAGTAGGATAACAATCCTCAATTTATCTTCCGGAGATGTCCTTGAAAAGATTATCGGTCCTGGAGCTTGTAATGTCTGGACAAGCTGGATATCAGAAAATCATTTTAACTGGTCTCCTGTCACCATCAGCAGATGCTTTCCGTCTTCCAATCCTATGCGTTTGGCGATGGCTTCCGCTGTGAGCCCGTCATCTCCTGTGATCATGATGATTTTTATCTTGGCTTCCTGCGCTGATTTGACAGCTGCAAACACTTCCTCTCTCGGCGGATCGATAATGCTTGTGCATCCGAGAAAGATCAAATTGTTTTCCATATCCTGCCAATTCAGAGAATTTTCATAGGTCTCCAATGGTTTATATGCGAACCCAAGATTTCTCATCGCATTATATGAGCTTTCTTCTATATATTTTTCTATCTGATATTTATCTTCAGCGGTAATATCCCTTATCTGCATTCCGTCATAGATCTGCGTGCATTTTTCCATGATCGCGGAAGGAGATCCTTTGACATAGAGGAACTTTTTTTTTTCCACTACACGGACAGATGACATCATTTTCCTGACCGAATCAAATCCATATTGATGAAGCTGCGGATACGTTCTTCAGATTTTTTCCGTATTGTATCAGGCCTTCTGCGCTAAACTTATCAAAGCCGCTTCGGTCGGATCACCGATAGCATACCATGTCATATGGTCATCATCAGGAGGATTGACTTTTGCATTGGATGCAAGGAAGAGCGTATTGAAAAAATGTGTCCGAGAAGAAATGAATGCAGCATCGACTTTTTTCTGGGTCGCTGAATCCACGATATTTCCTATGGGTTCATAGCCATCACCTTCGACATCGTAGATATGAAATCCGAGCAGCATATGCTTTACGGTCATCTCGTTCTTCGTCAATGTTCATGTCTTATCCGTACAGATCACATTTACGCATCAGAGCGTCTCTACAGAAGACAATTGTTTGACGAGCGCCTTGTTCTTGGCTAATCTGCCTGCAGCCAAGGAAAGCGCTATGCTTATCTGCGCAGGCAGTCCCTGCGGAATCATTGATGCAGAGATTCCGATAGCAAAGATAAACGCTTCTCTCAAGGTGAGATGAGCGACGAGGGAAATGATGACTAATATCGTTGAAAGAATCAATGTCCCTATGGTAAGCTTTTTTGCGATATTCTTCATTTCTGTCTGCAGCGGCGTCTCTTCAGGGATCTGCTCTTGGGAAAGGTTTGCTATCCTTCCCAGTTCGGTACGCATTCCTGTAGCAAAAACCACTCACCGAGCATTACCTGTAGCGATGGTCGTTCACATCCATATGCAATTATTCCTTTCCGAAAGCAATACGTCTCATGGGATTCCGTGCGTGAATTTTTTGACCGGATTGGATTCTCCTGTCAGTGAAAAATCGTTTGTCTGCAATTCAGATTCCTGAAGTATCCTGATATCCGCAGGAACGCTATCTCCTTCTTCTATATAGACGATATCTCCTGGGACTAGATGTTCAGCAAGCTCTTCGATCATTTTTCCGTGCCTTTTCACTTTTGCATTTGGATGAAGCATCTTTTTGAGCGATTCCATGATCCTTTCTGCTTTCGCTTCTTGGATATATCCGATGATAGCATTGATCAATATGATGAAAGTTAAGATCGTCGCTCCTCTGAAATCCTGCAGATACAGCGATATTGCATCACTGACCATAAGGAGTATGATGAAAATCTCTTTGAATTGTTTTAACAATCTAAGAAAAAAATGTTGTTTTTTGATTCAGATCAACATATTCTTCCCATAAATCTTTTCTCTGGTCGCTATATCCTGTTTTGTCAGACCATCGAAGGACGTCTTGAGTTCCGACAATAATTCTTTCGGAGAGAGCTTATAATATCTGTCTTGTATATATTCCATACACTTTATGATTGAAAGATTGAAAGAATGATTGAAAGATTGAATGATTGAAGGATGTAAACATGGAAAGATTAACGTTTCCATATTTCCACACTTCCATGTTGTTTATAATGTTGTTTATATAGTATATTATAGTCCGAATAGGCTTTTTTGTCAAATATCTTTTTGGTTGAAAGCTCCAGACAAAACTGTACAGTGATGGTACGTCTTTTATATCCTTATATATAGTAGTATGAAAAAATTCGTTTTGATAGGAATGTTCGCTGCGCTATTTTTTGCAGGTTGCGCCCAGCAGACGCAAACAAAAAATCTGGACAGTTTCGCTCAATGTCTGACCGACAAATGAGTGATCATGTACGGAAGCGTCACCTGTCCACATTGTCTAAGTCAGAAGGCTATGTTTGGCGATAGTTTCCAATACATCAATTATGTAGAATGCACGAAGGAATTCGCTCGTTGTACTAATCTCAAATGAGTACCTACCTGGGAAATATCTAGTTGAGTCTATTTGGAAGGCGAGCAAGAGCTTTCTGTCTTGGCAAGCAAGACCGATTGTGTCCTTCAATAGTTTTTTATCTTTTTATCATTTTTGCAGATGAAAAAAATTCTTTTGACGAGTGTCGTTTTATTATGATTGTTCACCGTGTGTTTTGCCAATACCAGCAGCACATCCGAATACAAGGCACCGATCCTCAAAACAGCCTTGGATTTTCATGCCAGCTATGCGGATGGCAAAGTAACTACGTCATGGAAAAACATCGATGTGGTAACGAAAAATGCTATGCAACGATACAAAGTGATCAAATCATCAACCGTAACATCTCCTGTATATCCAGATAATGGATACATCCAAGCGATTTCTGATAGGAGCCAATTAAGTTTTATAGAAGAAAATCCTGATAACGGAACGTACTATTACAGAGTTTGTGCCATCATGGTCGACATGAACAGATACTGCAGCAATGTCGTAAAACTTACCATCACTAAAGCTTCAACAACCACTGAACCGGCGACAACTACTGAACCGACAACGACCACTACAACATTAACAACCAGCCTCAAAACAATGATTGACGGATTAGTGACTGCATTCATGGCTAAATTAGATGCTAAATACGGAAATAATATTTCATCAAAGATCACATTTTTGGATACTTTGACAGCTAAGATCGGCTGACTCATCACCGGCAAAAGCGCTGCGCTTTTCAGCTATCTCAAGGAAAAATTGGAAGAACAAGCAGATGTCCTTAGACTGCAAAACTTATTGAATATCTAATCTTCATCATTTCAGCCAAATATGAGCCAAGAATGAATCATAGCCAAAGTCATCAATCGCCAGATGCTGACAGACAATGTCATGGAGTTTTCTATTGAAACATATCAGGAAGTGAAAGTGATCCCCGGACAACGGGCGTTATTCCTTTTTGAAGATGAGCAAGGTCCTTTTCAGAGATGCTATTCTATCGTCGATCAAGATACGGATAATGAAAGGACCATGCTAATTTTCGCTATCAAGCTTTCAGAGCATGGCAGAGGAAGCTCTATGATCAGAAGGACTCAGATAGGCAATGAAGTGACCATCAAAGGGATTTTCGGCAATTTCGTCCTGCAAGCTACCCAGCTCCCTAAAGTATTCATCGGGACAGGTTCAGGAATAGTCCCGCTCATCAATATGGCGAAATATTGCACGACGAAAAAACAATTATTTTTTTCGGTATCGCATAAAAAAGATTTGTTCTATGAAGAGAGAATAAAAAGAATCCATGGTCTAGGATATGAAATACATATTTCCCAAGAGACCGTCCCCGAATATCAAACGGGAAGAATCGATCTCGTCAAACAGCATTTTGATCCTGCTACAGAATTCTATGTCTGCGGAAAACCGGAAACCGTGGATGATATCATCGGAAAACTCACTGTCTTATGATATAAAAGGATATACACAGAAAAGTTTTAAATAGGATAGCGAAAAATCCCTAAAAAAAGAGAGGTAACCGTTGAATTTATCCGGCTGGGCTGGACGAGAAAGCAAAATACTCCTTAATGTGATAAAAACGCTTGATTTTGAGTCAGATATCTATATATACATCCCACGAAGTTTTTTTTGTTGTTGTCGGAATTGCGGATGTGCGGATATGATGTAATTGGTGTAGCATAGCAGACTTCAGCTCTGTTCGTACGGGTTCGAGTCCCGTTATCCGCTACTTACTTCTTCAACAAAAAACATGGGAAAACAAATCATTATCGGATTAGCTATTGCATGAATGGGTTGAGCTATCGTCTATTTTTCTTGATACATAGCAGAAATGTTTGGTAGCATAGCTTGGCTTGAAAAAAACCTATGAGGAACGAGAAATGGTTTGATAGTAGTTGGTTTCGGAATAATGATTATCGGATTTTTGGTTTTGTTCGGCGTGATCCCTACAAGTTCGCCTGCAGAGAACATCGGCGGATTCAATCAAATCACTCCATCGACACCGTAGACAATGAAGCTCATATCACTATATGGGCCCTTAGCTCATTTGGCTAGAGCGCCTGCTTTGCACGCAGGAGGCGAGGGGTTCGACTCCCCTAGGGTCCAAATTGAATTCAAAACTTATAATGCAGAATACAGAAAATAGGAAATAATTCTGAACTCTGAATTCTACATTCTGAATTAATTTTGGGGAGATGGCAGAGCGGTCAATTGCATCAGACTGTAAATCTGACGCCTCACGGCTACGTAGGTTCAAATCCTACTCTCCCCAAACCTAAAAAAACCCTCAAATCTCGCATGGTTTAGATTTGTGCTCTTGTAGTTCAATGGATAGAACAACAGCCTTCTAAGCTGTGG
Organism: uncultured Candidatus Peribacteria bacterium; assembly: GCA_964637175.1. Classification (GTDB taxonomy): domain Bacteria; phylum Patescibacteriota; class Gracilibacteria; order Absconditabacterales; family Absconditicoccaceae; genus CAJBLF01. The sequence continues at coordinate 15 of CAZWTC010000022.1, read as the reverse complement.
ATCCAAGTTCGATTC
>CAZWTC010000021.1:0-13694 GCA_964637175.1 uncultured Candidatus Peribacteria bacterium | reverse complement strand
ATCGCTTTCTGAAAGGCGGGTATCTTTATCAAAGTCGGAGAGATTCATGAAGACGAAATTGGCTGCATTCCGTAATTTGGTGATAAGCTTTTGCCCTATCTTGAATTCGTTTTCATCGAACAAGATATCCTTTCCCAACTGTCCTCCGGAAGCCCGATATCTCACAGCGTCAGCGCCTCGTGTCGTGATCACTTGTTCAGGATCGAATTTTGCGTTGCCTTTGGATTTGGAGAATTTCTCTCATTTTTCTGCAAGGCAGAATCCTGACATCATCACGTCGTGAAATGCGATTTCTCACGTCGCAAAATAGCTTTGCAATGTCGTATACAATAATCGCGTACGGATGATATCGTGTGCCTGCGGCCTCAGACTCATCGGCAGGATCTTCTGCGTATAGCCATCTCTTTCGAGAAATTTTTGATTGATCTGCGGCGTCAATCATGAAGTGAACCATGTATCGAGGACTAATGTTTCCGCTCTCACTTGTTCGGCAGTATAGCCATCCGGCAATTCAGATGTAGGATCGATAGGACCTCTCGCTAGTTGCTCTGCGCTTGGCAAGATTATTTCATCATTTTCAATATTGTATCGTACAGGAATAGGTATCCCGTATTTTCTGCTGCGGGAAATATTCCGATCTCGTTGAAGATTCTCTATCCGATCGTTGGATCTTTTCTTCATGAATTCCGGATGCCGATGCATCTTATCATTTTGAGAAAGCAGCAATTCTTTCTTATCCAATAAGTTGACGAACCATTGCTTTACCGGAAGAATCTCTACAGGCACTTTGCCTCTTTCAGAGATCTGTTTGGATTGGATGATCGGATCTCTCTTGACGACGATATCTCATTTCGATTCGAAAAGCTGCATGATCTTCTCTCTCGCATCGCTGATCTTGAGTCCATCGATTTCCGGTACTCCTGAATTCTGCATTTTACCGTATCTATCTATGACGATCTTCTCTCACAAATTATGCTTTTTGATCCGATAGACATCCACTTCATCACCATAGCTACAGCACATGACGACACCTGTCCCTTTGTCCATCTTCACTTTATCGTCAGCGAGAATAGGCACTTTTATGCCTAATGGCGTGGTGATAGTCTGACCGACATATTTGGCGAATCTTTCATCATCAGGATGGACGAATACCGCAAGACACGCAGGAAGCAGTTCAGGCCTAGTCGTTGCGATCACGAGTTTTGATCCGTCTTCTAATGTGAAATTCAGATAGTTGAAAAACTCATTGAATTCCTGTTCCTCCGTTTCGGCCTGCGCAAGCGTCGTCTGCATTTTGGTGCACCGCAATGCCGGAAACTCTTTGCAGACGATATGTCATTCCTTGTATAATTTTACGAATGTGGATTGCGCGATCTGCTGGACCTGCGGCATGATCGTCGTATATGTCCTGCTCCGATCGATGGAAAGACCCAATGATTTCCAGAGGTCTGAATAGAGGTGTTTGTATTTTTCCACCACCTCCAAGCATTTTTCGATGAAATCCTTGCGTTCCACATCTTTGATATTGATTCATAATTCCTTTTCGACCAACTGCTCTGTCGGAATCCCGTTATTGTCGTATCCCATAGGATAAAAGACATTATAGCCGGACATCCTTTTGAATCTCGCGATGATTTCCGCCTGCGTATAGGAGAAAATATGTCCGATATGGATTTTTCAGGAAACCGTAGGAGGAGGCGTGTCTATGGAATAGATCGGTTTCGTCTCGTCTTTGGAAAATGCAAAAATCTGCTTCTCTTCCCGGTAGTTCTTCCATTTGGATTCTGACTCCTGATGATTGTACTTGTTTGCCATACCTTACTCTGTAATACATGATAAATAATGAATTTTTTGCCTGAGAGTTGTGTGATAATTGAATTGTTAATTGTTAGTTTTTTGGTTGAAAAATGCAAGATTAAAAGGCAAAAACTCTACTAAAAAAACTAAACTGCTTGATTTTTTTGTCGCCTACCATATAAACAATCTATTTACCTAGCAAAAAAACCATGCGGATAGCGGCAATAGTCATCTTATGACTCATCTTCGGCTCTCTCGGCTCTGTCGTGATGACGAGATTCGCTGATGGCGTGACGCAAGCGAAGCTTCGCGGCTTCTTTTTCTGATATTCGCAATGTCCCCAATGTAAACATAGGCTTAAGGCAATAGATTTGATTCCCGTGGTGAGTTATCTGGTCCAATGAGGGAAGTGCCGCTATTGTTGAAAGAAAATTTCGCGGATATATCCTGTCAGTGAAGTATTGTGCGCAGGAATATTCGTTCTCACTTATTTTTTTCTAAAAGATTTCTGAACTACGACACTGATCTTCTGACTCTTGACGAATCGATTGCTCATCCTCCTTTTGATCTATGATCTCCAGACTTATGAATTGCATATGATAGCATGGATTTTATTGATGATAGTATGAATCTTGGCGAACGTATTCGCACCCGGGTGAAACATACGATTCGCTTTTCTTTCTGCGTTGCTGTTCAGCGGAATCTTTCTCTGCATCTATCTCTTTGCAAAACGATATGCGAAGCTGAGATTCAAAAAAGACATGGAATGATTCGGTGAAGGAGATATCTATCTAGCAGCAGGCATTTGAATCCTTGTTCCTATCGTTCTATCGTTCCATAACATCCCATTATTTTCGTGATGGATGATAATAAACGTCTTGCTATTATTTATCGTATTGAGTAGTATTCTCGGGTTGATCCGATCAGGATTCCAATATATTTGGAATTTGAAATTTACAATTTGAAATTTACAATTTGGAAACAGATCAACGACATTTGAAAATTCTGAACTCTGAATTCTACATTCTACATTGCATATCATTCCTTTCTTCCCTGCTATGATCATTGCCTTTCGGCTTATAGTGTGGAAGGCTCCGTATTTTATTTCTTTGTTCTTTTAGATACATGTGAAAAGAATCTCCGCAGGTAGATAGGACTTCTCCCCTGCAAGCCACGCGAAAAAGATTGCATTCCCGAAAGATCCGGACATTCGGAATCCTCAGCATCACGGCATATCTCTTGATGTTTTTCCAACTGTTCGATAATTTTCTCGTGCTCAGATCCATGCTCTATGTGCTGATTTTTTTCATCGTTTTCCATTTTCTCTATCTAGAGCTCCGCAGGTTGCCGATCAGATATTTCATATTCGTGATGCTTGGCATTTCCTTGATCGAAGCGCTATTCATCGGACCGAACACCTTCCTGATAGCATCCATACTGACCATCAACGCATGAATAGTGATGCTCGCCTATAATCTCCAATGAGAATCTCACGACAAGCTCGTATGGAGCTCCATGGGATATTTCAATGTCTGAGGCTATATCTTCACGGTATTCATCACCGTCTGATATAGTCTGTTCGTCTTATGATATTATAATAAATTCCCTTTCACCTGCCAAACGCTTTCTGACGCTTCTTCGCGCGTCATCAATGTCTTCACGCAGCCTGTCACCTCAGGCATAGAGAAAATCAAAGCCGACACGAATGCGCTCTTGAATACTCCAGTGAAAGATGTGGCAGACATCGGAACCAATGTCTCTTTGCAAACAGAGCAATCGAGCTATTCCATGATCATACAAAAATTCAACACCTACAAAAAAAATCTCATCGATCAGGCATTCAAAGATAATAGCACGTTCAATATGGGAATCTGCGACTATCTACTCGGACAGATGAACACTATCTATACGAATCCCGCATTCAAGACGTCGGTGATCTTGCTTATGTTTCTGCTGCTTTACGGATTTGTCAGGATCGTCTTTCGGGCGATGACAGCAATCGCATTTTTGATATTCAAGATATTGTATGTATTGAATGTCTATCATACCCATACGGTTCTCAAAGAAGCTGAAGAACTAGAATAGCTAGACATTGACTTAATGACAAAAATAACTATATATAGTAAAAATAAAAACTTATGTACAAAAAAACTAAATACAAAAGAATGCGGATAAAATTCCGAAAAATCTTTGTAACGTCAATAATACCTATTTGCATTAGTCTCGACATATTTTTGGTTATTTTTCTCATGATGATCTATGTATTTCACATACAATTTTCATCAATAATCCAAATGATATGCGTTCTGACTATTATTCTTATTCTCGTTGGAAGTACTGTCTTTAAGCTATCTAAAGGCATTTCCAAGGAAATATCCAAAAATGATTTTTTATGATACTGGCTTATATATTTGTAGGTCAGTTTTTTAATTGAAAAAACACATCATTAAAATATTATGAATATTAGGAAAATTAAAAGATTCATCCACTAATCTATCAGCAAACAAAAATCTATAATCTTCTAAATTTTTTAATCTTTTAATTGGTTTATGAACAAACCGACTATCGTCGCCCCCGGGTGATCATATGAAAAAGCCATGGTAGCCAGCCATTACGGAGCAGAAGAGGTCTACGTGGGAGTTCCGTTCACCTCATTGAGGATGAGGCAGAATAAAATCTATAATTTTGATGATCTGAAAAAAACCGTCGATGATCTGCACAAGAACTGAAGCAAAGCATTGCTCACCATGAATATATTTCCTAGGAATACGGATATCAAAATCTTTGAAGAAACCGTAAAACAGATCGCTGATGTCGGTGCGGATGCCATCATCTTTTCCGATCCCGGCACCTTTCATATCATCAGGAAATATCTGCCGAAGATACCTTTGCATTTGAGTACCCAATCCTCTACGATGAACTATGCAGCTGTGCAATTCCGGAAAGATATGGGCGTAAAGAGAATCGTCTTTGCAAGGGAATTATCGCTTGAAGAAATCAAGGAGATCAGAGAAAAAGTCCCCGGCATGGAAATAGAGGTCTTTGTCCATGGTGCGATGTGCATGAGCTATTCGTGAAGATGCCTGCTCGGCGATTATATGTCGGGGAGACCAGGAAATAAAGGCGAATGCTCGCATGCGTGCAGATTCAAATACAAAGTCCGGCTCGAAGAAGAACGCAGACCAGGAAAGCTATTCCAGCTGGAATGAGATGAGGACGGCAGTCATATCTTATCATCAAAAGATCTCTGCACGATAGACAAGCTCAAAGAGATATTGCCTTATGTCGATGCGATAAAGATCGAATGAAGAAGCAAATCGGAGTTCTACGTCGGCGCTATCGTGAAAGCATACAAGCATGTCCGCAATGCGATTTTGGCGAAGAAAAAGATAGATCCAAAGATAGCGAATCTGGTGAATGTGATTCCGCATAGAGCATATCGGGACGGGTTCCTTTTCAACCAACTCAAAGATTTTCCTGAATGAGAGACTCCGGTCGGCTCTACGACATTGGAGAGTGCCGGACCATTATTCAACCGCAATTATTTTTGAATGTTTTCCGATCAATCCATAGAAAAAAATAAGAAAAAATATTTTCATATCGAGCCGAAGGAAGTCATCACTCCGTGAATGAAGATCAAATATCTCAGTCCTACAGAGATGGGCGAATTAGAGATTCTGGATATCCTTGATGCAAAATGAAATCAGATGGAAAAGGCTCATTGCAATAGTTGAGCGGTGTATATCCTGACAAATAAAAAGCTGGAAGGTCGGGAAATTTTATACGAATAGGAAAATATGATCAATAAACTTCACACACCAGAACAAACGAACACATCTCCATCTTTTGACAAAAAAGAGCTTTTGGATGCACTCAAAGAGCATGCTCAAACATTTTCTTGGACATTGAAGTTCAAAGGTTTGGATTATGATACAAGAAGGGAAAGATTAGATGATTTTGATGACGAATTCACTGATGTCGTATGTACAGAAAATTTCAAACTACGTAATATTTTTCTTGGACTGACTAGGGAGATAACTAAAAATGCTGCTGATCATAGTGAAACCGATGCCACGGTAGAATTGAGTATCACTAAGGATTCCAAAACAAAAACTATTTCCATAAAATTTTTCATATCTGATGAATGAGAAGGATTTCCTTATACAGAAGAAAAAATTCAAAAGAAATTTGATACCCTATTACAAAGGGATGATCGGAAACAAAAAGGAAGTCAGAACCGTTGAGTCTGATTAAGCATGATAAAATCAGCGGCACAACAATCACAAACCGACCTTATACTGCACAACAAATGAAATATCATCCATCTCCATGATATCGGACTGCAAAAAGAATCAAAAGCACAAGAAAGATTTTGATATGAAGGATTGGGGATTTTTGATATGGCTGAATAGGATTATTGTGTCTTTTGAAAGATATGAAATCTTTTTGCCAATTACCCTGATGATGGACATACAGAATAATTTTTAATTTTTATTAAAACGAGACGTATACAATACGTCTCTACATTTTTATTTTTTTTATTTTATTTTTATTTTTTTGTAGAGACACATTGCATGTGTCTCATTTTTTTAAAATGGAGTTATGATATATTTCAATGTTTCTGGAAGATATGGAATCTTTTTGCTAATCATACCAAGGCAATGACGAAGAGGGTTATCCCCACCAAGACAAATGATACCTGGATGCCGAAGAGCACAGAAGCGACTCAGAAAAGCAGGATTCCGACGACTTCTCACAATTTGGAAACGAACTCGCCCACACCAGAAATCGTTCATTCATCTTTCGGATTGGTGCAGTCTGAGATATATGCGGATATCACGGGACGCATAAGGGAAAGTCCCAGTGATATGGCGAAGGTTATCGTCATGATGCTTCGGAATCATTCTTGATATCCTAGCAGCATATAGAGGAAAGAAATGAAAAGCAGGATGAAGAACAAAAATTTTCTTTTGCTGGTCTTGTCAGCGATATTTCCGGTGAAAAAATCTATCAAGTACGGGATTTTCATTACCGCGAAAATGACAGCGATCTGCCAAAGCGTCAGATCATTTTTAATAGACACGATAGGGATGAAGATAAATCATACGTAGCTGAGCAGGTTGAACATGAATTCGAATCCAAGCGCGTAATACATCCTGGTAGAATAATTTTTCATAGTGAGGATGACGTTTTTTATCGCATGCAGAGAGAACACCTCAAGGAAAAATTTATGGATGAAGGTATTCTTTCAGAGAAATTCTTTGATCTTCGCTTTGCTGAGATTGGGAAGCTTCTTGTCCGTGAAAAAAGATATCATCGCAAAAAGCGATACGAAAAGGAAAAGATACGGCAAGGAAAGATAGCCCACAAGCACTGCGGCGATCAAGGCTCCTATGACATACGCAAGATTGATACTGGAAAAGAAAAGTCCGAATGCTGTCCCTCTGGTGTTTTGTTTGCTATGTTTGCGGATAAATGCTTGATAGGTGGTCAGCATCGCTGCTGTCGCCAGACCGTTGAGCAATACCGCTCCTATGAGTATAGCAATATTTTTCGTCATACCGGCGACGAAGTACAAAATCCCTGTAATCACATAGATTCATTTACTCAGAAATAATACTGATTTGAGATCTGCGTGATCATCGATTTCTCCGACAGGAATCGAAAAGAACATTTTCCCTACGGACAATAACGCTCATATCAATGAGACTCGGAATATATTATCGACGATAGATTTGATATAAATGGAAAAAAATACATCTGCTCCAAGTCCTCGTCCCAAGATGAATAAGAATAAGGAAAAAGAGACGATTCTGATAGATACCGGAATCGAAAAAAAATCTTTTTGGATGACTTTGACGATACCGTTGTGCTCTTTCTGTTTTTGAATCATAGATTCACTGCTGGATAAATGATATTCAATTGTAGTGAAAAAAAAATTTTTGTCAAAAGGCGGGGCAATATAGAAAAAAACTATCCGGTTTTACGGATAGCTCTTACTATTGGTATAGTAGTCATTTTTAGCGTTTCATTGCTGTGGCTTTTCTGAGTTTTCCTCTGGTCCGACCAGACATAGGTGCGTCCACCACTTCCGATCCTCCGGCTGGCGTCCTGATGAATCTGTACCCATCGGGATCTGTCCTGAGCCTGGTTTCCCGGCATATTTTCCTTCCTCTGAGAAATCGTGTATAATCGCGTCCTTTAGGATTTTTGACTACGCCGACTACGCCGAGCTCTTTGGCTTCTTCCATCGTGAGCTTTCTTTTTGGATATTCGAATCTCTTGCTTCCTCTGAGTCTGGAAGCTTGTTTCTGTTGTTGGGATTTTTTCTTGGCTATCCCTTGCTTATTTGTCCTTGATGCCATTATTCTAATGACTAAACGATAAAACGCCAAAGCGCTGAAACGACATATAGTGAGTATATAGTCAATAAGAGATAATTTTCAAGTCATACCGTCGATAAGAATATTTCATCGGTCAAAATTTGCATAAAAAATGAATCTGGATATAATGATTATGTTTATTTGATATTCGGAGCATGCGGTTGCATAAAAAATCGTTCAGATTCATGTTTTCTTCTCTGTTGTGCCTTATGATGTCGATATACTACGTCAATGTTTTTCTTGTTTTCGGCGCTGCCAGCACAAAACTGACATTAAGCATCATCTCAGGAGACGATAGTAAAACCAACACTTGAAACAGCATCACCAATGATTGAAAAAATAGCGCTATTTCCTCTACAATTACAGCAAAAGCTACAGCAAAAGCGAAACAAACTGCAAAGAAAACCAATACTAGTCTATCCGATTTTTCAAATATTTATGCGAAGATCAGTAATAATTATATAAGCGCTCCTCTTGTCTGATCCTATTTTTGACATAATGCCGCAACAACTCTTGGAACAGCAACTGCTTCGGCAACAAATCCTGTAGCTCTTTCCGGTTCAAACACCTTGAACAATAAAAATAGCTCCAACTCAAGCATAAACAAAGAGAGTAAAACAGAAGTTGTTACCACCGTAAAAAAAGCACAGAATATAGTGCATATTTCTGAAAACAAAGAGCTTAAAGCAGCAAATAAGACATCTGATAGCCAAACCAATGTCTCCAAATATTTGACAGGCTCTATAAGCAGCATTAAATCATTGATTATGAAAAAAAGCTCTTTGGTAAAGATCATCGTTACAACGCTCTTTGCTTATTTTTAGCAGGCAAGAACTACTATGTTTTCATATACAGAAAAAAGTCCCTTAAAATTTGACAAAAAAACAAAAATCAGGTATACTTAGACATCATCAGTTTTTATTTTTTATTACATAGAATATGAAGAAGTCATTAATGAAAGTTTTACTTTGAGTGTGTGTCGTCGGAATCGTGCCAGCAATATATGCAGCCAATACGACAGTGAACATGCAGATAATACCAGATAGCGTTTCTATATGAGCGCCTACGGCTTTTTCATTTAGTTCGACTATTGCGGCATCTAATGCTGTACAGACATTGGAACAGAATTTTTGAGGAGGTAATTATTTCTATGTCCAAGATTTGAAGTGAGCAGACGCCGGATGGTCTACGACATTACAATTAGCAGGACCATTGACTGCATGATCAAGCACGATACCAGCTGCAAACGTCTCTTTCAAAGCAAGTGGATCGTGAGCGGTTTTATTGTGAGGTACTGCAAATAGCAGAGTGACCTTGGCTGCATGAGCTACTGCGTATCAAGATCTTTCATCTGCAAGAACGCTTATGGTAAGAAATAATACTGCAAATAATTGAGTGATCAGCAAGTATGGTACAGAAATCTATTTGAAAGTAAGCGTACCAGCACGGCAAGCTGTAGGATCATATACGACATCTTTAGTATTCACCTTGATTGAAAACTAATTTTCCATTGCAATTTTTGAAATTTCGGGAGAGAAAAATTATTCTCTCCTTTTTTTAGTGTTAGTTTTTTTTATTGATTTCCTTTTTTTTGCACTGATTCTTTTTGTATTAATTTTTCTTACTCAATTATTTTTTCTAGTCATATTTTTTCTTATCATCAGTCAGACAATCAACAAGACCATAATCAAAACTATGACACATATCCGTATCATCAATTTCATATCTGATGGTATTTGGACGATCATATCCTGATATATCGTATTTGGATTTTTTATATCTATACGTAATCAGGTTTCAGCTACCGGACTATGAGATATCTGCATCTGTATATGATATTTTCCTCCGTAGATAGGCAATTTCTCTATTTCATGTTCTATGATGAGCATATCTCCGCCATATAACGTTCCAGAATCTATTTCTATGCTTTTTTCAAAAGATGTACGATTGAAATGTTTGGCATACATCTCTCATGAGATTTGAAAATCTTCAGTCGCAAATCATGTATTTTGCAGTCAGATGACCATGGTGATTATTCCTTGGCTATTTCTGCTTATGATGATCGGAGAATCTTTTGTCAATTTTCTATCTCATGTATGGAGAGATCGATCAGTTCCAGTATATATGTTCATATCCAAAAGACTGAATCAATCTACATAATCTCCTGACACTACTACATCTATGATATTCGCTTTGCGGTTTATGATTTCAAACATGCCCGAAGTTGTCGCTCAATGTGATATATTATACGTTATACATCAATGCAATGCTCATGCAAATCATTGAGGTATTTTTATTTGCACCCATTTTTTTGCAACAGTATTTGGCGGCAATACAAATTCCTGATTTGAAGCAGCAATTCATGAAAACATCACGAATGTGCCGAAATATCAACTTGACGTCATCTTACATGCTTTGATAGGATTTTTCCCTACACTCATCTCTCAATCCACCAAATGCAATTGTATCGTTCATGTTGTCGATGATATGTTATTCAGTATGACGCAAAATCATGTTTCCGTTCATGCATCGCTTTGCAAGGCGAGATGATTTGTCGTATCGCAGAAATTCAGATCCACGGACCCTATATCAAACGCATTTTGATTTTGGGCATAAACTAGTCATAAACACACTATTGCCGATAATGCTATCAAAAATCTTTTCATGATATTTTATTTTTATATAAAATAAATTGACGTGTATATAGTTAATTTTCTATCAATGTAAAGACGATAGTCCCCTGGTAATTTCATGGTGACTGCCGTGCTGGTATGGTAACATGTATGTTTAGGAATTGACCGTATTTACCAAGTATTCAAAAATTGGATTCGTTGTTTCTTCTGATGAAGGTAAGCGTACTATCGCACATCTGACTGCTCGTACCTATATCGGAAACGACACGTGGATTTCATGTCCCTGAAATCAGATCTATCGTTCCGTCTGTAGAAAGCGAAATATTTTTATTAGTTATTATGTTCCCGCTTGATGTCAGCGAACTGCACGAAATAGTTGTATAATATCATGCATCCAATCACTTCTGATCATCCACATAAAAATAATTTCCTGCTCATGAAGGAGTCAACGAAACATTTTGAGAAGACGTGCTTGAGGTGACGGAAGGCATGGTCTGGCTCGTCGGAGAACCTATGCTTATGACGGCATTGCTTACGATGAATGTCGATCACGTATATCCATATGATGTGCTTTGTCTCACTGCAAGAGCTGTAGTCTGCGCGGTTTTTATCGTCGTATTTAACGTAGTGCTAGAAACACCTGAAGCAAAAGTGACAGCCGTAGTATACGTATTCGTTCAGATCGGTCATGCCCAGGTAAGCGTTTTTGCTCCAAGATATGTGGGTTGCACATTGAAAAACTGATCGGTTGCATATATGGACGGAATTACAAATGATTTTCAGGACATTTGGCTATTGGCATCTCCGACCGCTCATATCCCTGGTGAAAATGCCTGTCATGGCATGATGATCACTAATTTATTTATAGCTCAGGTGATCATCGAAAGATTTGCAAATTGAGTTGAATCATTGGTGATCCCGCTGATAGCAGCCGTACCCGGATTGGAAGACAATCTCATGATGTATTGCAGTTTCGGCGGATATTTGCCGCTTTTCGGTCTGACGTACAAAAGAGACATCGTAAGCGCATCCTGCAAAGTAGGAGTACTGTCAGTACTGAAAGTAACCGTAGCCTCGGTACTGGTAACAACAATTGATGCAGATGTGATATCTCTGGATGCTTTATATGTCACTCTTCATGTTCATTCTCTGAATTCTCGATCTGTTGGTGCAGAGAAAATAAGCGTCTTATTCGTTTGAGATCATACAAATTCCTTTTTTCATGCCGTAGTATTTGCTTCTGTGATTACTATGTTTCATAGAGATTTTCGATTAGGTGATTTTCAATCAGCTGCATAATCAGCGGATACATTTTGTCATCATGTAGGTTTGGTGATGGTAAGCGCCATCGTCCATTGTGCGAAAAAAAGCATTCACAATAAGAGAATACCACATCAGATTTTTTTGGAAACGTGTGTTTTCATGAAATGATTTTTTACACCGTAAACTGCCCGTTCTGGTAGATTATTTTTTCTGTTCAATCACTGAGTTTTGCTGTGACGGTTCTCCTCGTAGTCGAAATGATGTCAGTATGCTCAGCGCTTTGGTTGAATCATAGATCCGCTAATTCTTTTTCTGTCATCTTGCTTATATCGCCTCTGAATGAATCGGAAAATGCATTACCTATAGCAATATGAGTGTTTCCTTCGGATCATCCAGTATTTTCGTCATATAATGTTTCTCCCATGAATTTGGTGATATGAGAAAATCTTCCATCCGTAAGAGAAAATTCTCAGATTTTATTCGCGTTTGGGATATTGATTATCTCTTTCAACAACTCCTTATTTTCGGAGGCGTCGAAATCTACGACAACACCATTTTCAAATTTGAGATAAACATCTTTTATCATCTGTCCATAACTATAAAGCGGTTGATTGAATCTCATCCATCCTTCAGTCCCTCTTCGATCCGGAGAAATGAAGATTTCGAATGAAGGGATATTGCGTCATCATCATCCTAATCGTTGTCTATTGGTTCAGAGTTGAATTTTTATATCAGCATCTTCTCATTGCACATGCACCCGTTCTATGGGCAAAGTATCTAATTTTTTCTTAATCTCTTCTGTCGCTTTGAATGTTTTTTTTCGCTCAGCAATCGGATCATCGAAATCAAGATAACATGCTTTTATAATTTCGTTTCGGTATTCTTCAAGCGACATATTTGCTTCGTCAGCCATAGCCTGGGTTCCATACAAACCTAATGTTCGCGTATGTTTTCCTTCATTTTCTTTCTTGTGACGTCTTTCAAAATATTCTTTGCGCGACTGTTTTCTCGCTGCTAATTTTTTGGGATCGATATCTTTGAGCTCGTGCTTGTCTGCTTCCGCGATGATAGAAATCACGTGCGTCATCTGCTCCACTTTGCCGTGGAGAAAATGGCTCGGATAAAAAACTATCTGATCATCATTCGCGTGCTCGAAAAAATGTTTGGCTACGCCGTCAGGAAGATATTCAAAAATCGGATGCGCACCTGCTTCAAGAATCGCTTTTTGCAATGGCAGATACATCGGCTTGGCGCATTCAGGTATCTGGACAAAAATCGTTTCCCCGGCTTTTGCTCAATTGCCTCCTCGGAGCGCGAATTTCACTAAGACATCAGCGTATTTTTTGAGCGTTTCGTACGGAGAGACATACATTACTACAATGATTAACGAATTAAATTATTACGAATTACAGATTACAAATTGGATATTTCTGCATTATGAATTCTGAATTCTAAATTTTAGAAATTAGCCACGAACGGGAATCGAACCCGTGACCTCACCCTTACCATGGGTGCGCTCTACCGACTGAGCCATCGCGGCAATAAATCATCTTGATACATTAGTTTAGGATCTCACCCTTACCATGGCCCCGACACTTCGGGGTACCGACTGCCTGCC
>CAZWTC010000020.1:5973-14309 GCA_964637175.1 uncultured Candidatus Peribacteria bacterium | reverse complement strand
TTTTTTTGTGGAAAAATATTTTTTTAGTCTTCAATATCATCAGCAGCTACCAAATCCTGAAGATTAGGTGACTTGCATGTTTTGATAGCGGTCTTATAAGCTGTCTGTGCGGATTTTTGTGATGACTTCAATGTCTTCTTAAGCGTAGTGAGAGTGGTTTTGTATGTTTTGGAAGCAGCAGTCAATGCTGATTTTATCTCTTTTTTGGTAGTCTTGTTCCACGCAGCGAGCACTGCAGTTTTCTTAGCAGTCAATGCTGTTAGGTATCCGCTTTGATATGTAGTAGCAGCGGAAATGAGAGCGGTTTCTTTTGTATTTACAGCTCATCTGATGCAAACGAGGACTGTCCCGGAAAGCGGTTGACCGAGAGGGAATGGATCGCTTGTCTTTATTTCGGTAGCGATAGCTACAGCACCGAGGATCAATCAAATCATAGGGACCAAAAATATCTTTCTCATGAACTAGGTCATAACAAAAGTAAAAATAGCAAATACGATAGGTTTCATCATAAGGAAATGCTCTTTTATTTCAAGGCTTGTGTATAATGGCTGACCAGATAATATTTGTTGCCTGTTACGGCGACTCCTAAACCTATGGTCGTGAAATTTCCTACGATGGCATTATAATGCGGTTTAGATTTTTTGCCTTTTTCGCTCATAAAGAAGGTCCGCGATGTCTTGATGGCTTTGATGAAATCATCAGTGCAATCAGTCTTTTTGCAGGTATAATAGCCTCGTCACAAATTCTCGGTGAACAGCGGTGCACCGTTCTTCTCTTTGGCGGCAAAGGCGATTCATAGATCGATGAACCGCTGTTTGATGCTTGTGTATGAATAATATCCATCCGTGGATTTTCTCAGATGGTTTGCCTTGCCGATATCAGCAAGGTGTTTCGCCCAGGTCGTAGCAGTTCATTCAAGCGCAGAACTATACGTGAAAGGGGTCAGTGAAGTATTTTTTCTTTCGGAATTGTGCAATGCTAACCAAGCAGCCCTCACTTTCACGAGATCGACCTTGGGGATGTTCATCCCGGAAGAAACGGTAGAAGATGGTGATGAAGTGCCGGATCCAAGATTTTTCATCTGGGCGCTCACATAGTCTTTGAGCGTAGCGAAAAGCTTGGCTTGCTCAGCATCATTGCGATTTCTGAAAGCGAGCAGACTCAGATTGCTATATACTTGCGCATAATAGGTCTTTTTTTCCGCGAGCGAAAGCGTCGCTTGTTTGGCCTGGAATTGCGCGATGAAGGCATCAGCTGAAAAAGCGGCCCAGCTTGCGCCTACAAACAAGGTAAGCAGACAAAGGAAAAACAAAGGACGAAGCGAACGCATGAGAGAGAGATAAGGATAAATCACTTGATCAACTATAAAAAAACATCCCTGAATTGCAATATCAGGGATGCGGGACTCAGAATATGGAACACGAACCTTTTACCTTGTTCCTCGTCCCTTAATTTAAGAAAAGTTTAATTGTGAATATCATGCTTCATGCTTCATGCTTCACGCTTCATGCTTCATGCTTCATGCTTCACGCTTCATGCTTCATGCTTCACGCATTTAGCTGAAATTTATATTTCATTTGGACTCGAATTCGCCCAAATCATCTTCATCATCATCAAGATCGGCTAAACGTTTGGTGCAGGCATCACAGCGTTTGACGAACGGATCATTGAGCAAAATAGCTTGGACGACCATATCTTCGATATTGATGGTTTCCGTCTTGGAATCGATGAAAAAGAGCACTTCTTCAGATTCCGGAGCTTCCTTTTTTTTGACCTCGTCTTCAAAGACAAATCTCGCTTCATAGGAAGGGACATCGACTGATCTCATATATGCAGCTCCGCAGCTATCACAGGTTTCATGGAAACGCGCAGTGACATCAGTAAGCGTTCCAAGCAAAGACGTATTGTCCAGAGATTGGACCGTGAATGTTCATGCAATGCCTTCATCATCCAGATTAGGCAGTTGATCAGAGAATTTATGCTCAAATACAATCTGATCCTGCTTTCCTGTCTCGTTCAATAAATCAGCGATTTTGATTTTGAATACCTTGTCCTTGAGGGTCTTCTTGTCTTTCATTTGACCTTAAAAAAAATATAAGTAAAAACGCAATATGATAAGTATACTGTTTTACCGAAAATTTTCAAATCTGATCTCTATGAAAAAAACGTGAAAAAAACCAGTCACCATAAGATGAATCAAAAACATCGACCTCGTATGCCCTCAGCTGCAGATATGTTTTGAATCGCTCAAAAGCAAGGTACAACCTAATCAAAAGGTCATGGTAGCGGTGAGCGGCGGTGCAGACAGCATAGTGACTGCATGTTTGATGTACAATTTTTTTTTAAAGAACAAATATAGTTTACAAAACCTTTTTTTTATGCACTGTAACCACAATACCAGACCCGGAAACAGCGCTGATGAGAAATTCATCAAAGCATTTTTTGAAGGCACTCAGCTTATCATCGTAAAAAGGACCAAGAGCAAAAAAAGCTCTGAATCGGAATTGAGAAAGCGGAGATACGGAGAGTTCAATACGCAAAGCAGAAAATATCGCATCGATCAGATCATATTCGGACACAATCTCACAGACCGCATAGAAAGCACATTTCTCAACCTCCTCCGCGGAGCCAGCCTCAACGGATTCCTCGCCATGCAGCCACAGGAGATGCATCATCTATTGCCTAAGATACAAGTATTGAGGCCGCTTCTAGGACTCACAAAAAACGAGATCTTCCACATCTGCAAGCAGAATAAGATTCCTTTCGTCACTGATCCGACGAACCAAGACAGCAGGACAAGCCTCAGAAACAAGCTCAGAAACAAGGTGCTGCCACAGCTCTATGCGCTCGCGCACAAACAGACCACGGACACGAATTCATTCATCGAAAGCATGAAAAACATCTATGATGCGTTAGAAAAATCACACGGAAAATTTTTTCTGAATTCTGAATTCTGAACTCTAAATTCTAAATTTTGAATCCTGAATTCTATTAAAAGATCCCCTCATCGACACGCCAAATTCGCCTATCAACGGATGATCGATCCTCAAAGCATCACCAGCGAATGAGTGATGCAGATCATGAAAACGATAGAAAGCTCAAATAATATCACGGCTCCTCTGCTCAAAGAACGGACGATGTTTTTGCAAAAGAACGAAAGCGGATATAAATATTTCAACAAGATCTACCTGTTCAAATCGCACGGGAAAATCTATATCATCTCCGCACCGAAGTTTTTCCGGCAAAAAATGATTGCTAGCGCAAAGAAAATAGCTAAAGTATGAAACATTGCTCGAGAAGGACAGGAATACGAGATACACAAAGACGAATATGTCTGAGCGACTCTAAGATTCCCAAGAAAATGAGACAGATACAAAAACAAGACATGGAATGAATGGTGCATCAATCAAAAAATCCCGATCTTTCAGAGGAATTTCATCCCGATCATCGTGAAAGGAAACCAGATAATAAAAATTATTAGACCTTAGACTTTAGACCTTAGATCTTAGATTTTAGAAAATTAAAAATTAACCTTTCCATCTTTCCATCGTTCTATCGTTCCGTTCAATTTTTCCATCTTTCCATTTTTCCACCTTTGCACCTTTTAACCTTTTCATCTTTTGTCATGCAACCCATAATCTCTCAGCTGAATATCTTTCGAACTAAAATAGTGCATATCATGGCCAATGTCAGCTGACGAGCAGAGCCGGAAGCGGAGATGCTTCTATTGGTGATCTTGTGATACATCGTACTCATCCTGCTCTTGATAAGCATCCATCGTAAGCTTTTGAGGACACACAGAAGGACACACGAAAACCTTATAGCTTCATACGATATGCTCCGATACCAAGTCGCAAAAGCGCAATACGAAAATCCTTCAATCCAAGACGGCGCAGGGATCAAAACGGTCATCGACGCAGAACATAAAAGCTATCTCGCAAACAGCGCAGCGATCAAAACAGAGATACAAAGCATCGAACAAACATTAGGACAATGAATAATCGCGCCTGAACAGCGGATAAAAATACAGAGACAGACAAAAAAGAAACACAGACTCTTCATCTTCAACCAACTCATCGGACGACTCATCACCCTCCTCACCGTAGGGATCTATAAACTATTCTGGTAAAATAATATTGTAAAAAAGCTAGTTATCGGACACCTACTTTTTATTTAAAACAAGGAACAAAAAGTAGAGATCTTTTTGAAGTTAGTGGTATTGACTTTTTATAGGAAAAATGTATAGTAAATTAAAAGAAAAATAAATATTAATTAAAAAATGTTATGGAAACAAATTATGTAAGTTTTCCTCTTGGAAAAATTTCAAAACAACAACTCAAACCATGGTTTCAATGGATTGAAAAACAGAATTGCGAATTTACTTCTTATCCTGAGATAGTCAAATATTATAAAGAAACGGCAGGTACAACAAAAAACATTATTGATAGCTATCTCAGTAATGCCTTATTAGATGAAGGTTCTTTTGTAAAAGACAGTGTATTGTTTTATGTTTACTTAAGAATGTACGAACTTCCCGAAACAAACATCAGCATGTTGGTACAATTTTTTGCTGACGGAAACGTAGAAATCAACGAAATCTATTACGATGACGGAGAAGTAAATTCATTAATCGAGGAAAACATAAAAAACATTAATGTTATCCTTAATGAAAAACAGGAAAAATCAAAACTAACCTGGGAAGAATTCATAAAATTTTATGAAGAAATAATGTCAGGAATCTACAGTAAAAAATTAGCAATTCCAGAGTTTTGATTTTTAACTACTAAGGTGAGCTGTTGTTTTAATAGCTCCCTTTTTTTATAAATTGAAATTTTTAACATTTTTCCTAACGTAACTTAGTTACAAATCTCCATGCTCTTAAATATAAACAACAAAAAGATAGACAATCCGACAACACACTATCTATCATAATTTTACAACGGACGAATGTAAAATATTGAATAATAAAAAAGCCCGCACTCGCGGACTGTTTTTTGTTTCAAATAAGGAGCAGAGAGTAGAGATTTTTTAGAGATGAGCGAGATTGACTTTTTGCAGGAAAAATATATAAGCAACAAAAAGAAAAACACATATAGTAATATAATAATAAGGAGAAAATAAAAATGAAAAACAAAGAATTAGTAGAAAAAATTTTTAAAAGAGCATTTGAGGATTTAACAAAGGATTTAAATTCCATCGATTTACACGGATACAAAACCGTAGAATTAGTAGCCCCTGAACTCGCACAACAAGGCATCAAAAGCATTGGCATTGGTTTAAATGAAAGCAATAAAATTGTAATATTCAAAATTGACAATGATTACAAAAACACTGAAAGATTCCGACCGGTCTTTCATATTGCTGAGCAAGCGGAAAAGTATGGTTCTGAATATACTTATTTAAGTATAAGAATTTGTAGGGAATGGTCAGATGATAAGTATGATGAATCAAATTATAATTATGATATTGGTTGCTTCAAAGGAATCTATGAGGACCTAGCAGCCGTTCTTTACGTGATAAATGCCATTAAAAAAGCGGAAGAAGAGCTAACAAAGTAAAATATGTTACAAACTTGGTGGTAATCCTCCAAGTTTTTTTTAATTGAAAATTTTAACATTTTTCCTAACGTAACTTAGTTACAAATCTCCACGCTCTTAAATATAAACAACAAAAAGATAGACAATCCGACAACACACTATCTATCATAATTTTACAACGGACGAATGTAAAATATTGAATATTAAAAAAGCCCGCACTCGCGGACTATTTTTTGTCTATTTTTGTCGTCCGCCTAGGCGGACATTAATCAATTTTTATCCAAATTTTTAGTGGTGTTTAGCAGTCACTCTTCTATAGACAAGATAGAGCACAAAAGAGATTGCGAGAACAATCAAGATATTCTCTTTTGGTCAGGTAGCTGGAATCTTTCAGATAGTAGGCTTAGTTGTGGTTGTCGTGGTAGTGGTTGTTGCGGTGATTCCATTGGCTACAAAGGTATAACGATATTCTGTTCATCAGTTATTCGGCATGAAGTTTACGATATATTCGCCATTTCTGGTGAGCGTGAAATCATATTTTTCATCAGACATGTTTACGCTTGCAAGCCTTTCAAATACTTCACTGGTCGGATTCCAAAGGAAGATATCGACTTTATCGGAACCGTCGACTGCAGTCCGTCTCAAGCTTACTCTATTGCTGGTAATGGTATGCGTGATATTCGCTAAACTCATATTTGCACCAGCAGCGGTATGAACAGTACTGCCAGTAGCGCTTCCTTCACCGTATGTCTGTGTAGCGAGCTTGAATCGAAGTTCATTGGATATTTCTCCAAGGATGCCGTTCTGGTCTTTTGGAATGACAGAAATATAATAGACAGTGCTTGGCGCGATAGCATCGCCTGATGTAGTCAGCTCCATAGTCACATTAGTGCCGACCGTCGTGAAATCAAAGGTCTTTTCTTTTGATTGATCAAGCAAGGTGGTATCTTCTAATATCTGGGACAATGGATATTGGGAAAACATGACCGTATATTTTTTGATCTTATTTCACAATTCATCCTCGATGACAGGCGACTTGATGACGATTTTCGCTGTGGTTATCTGATCGACGCTGATTTTCTGATTGACTGCATATCAAAAAGGGATTTCACTATTGAGATTATCCATCCGATCCCGCAAATCTCCCGTAGCAGCAGTAGTGATGCCAAACAACAGCATTCCCGCAGCAAATATGCTTATCAGCTTTTTCATGAAATGAAAATTTTAGAATCTAAAGTTTATGCTTTAAGCTTTTAGCTTTCCGCTAAAACGTAGTATGGGGATTTCCTTTCCAAAAACAAAAAAAAATAGGAAAATCAAAGGCACATTCAAGGAATACAAAAGCAAATAACTTGACTTATATAAGTATTTTAGTATATTCTACAAAAAAATAATAATCAAAAAAATAGAAAATGAAAACAAAAGAAAAAAAATATAAAATAACTCTTGATCCTGAAAAATCAGCAAAAGAAGTGCATAAAGCACTTATGGAGCCGATAAGGACACTTACAAAAATCCTGAAAGAAAAACTCAAAGGAGCGGGCAAACATTTCCATATCAAAGGACCTATAAATGTTGAAATCAAAGGACGTATAGATATTAAAGATATGAATACGAATATGCATCATTTCATAAATGATTTTCCTGGACACTGTCATATCCAGTCAATAAATGGCTCACGTTTCATTGATGTTTCAATTAGATTTTACCGGTGGAAAAATAATGATCCACCTACTCTTATGTTTAATATACATGGCGATTTTGGGGAAAGAATGAACTACTATCATATTGAAATTAAAAGATTGGATGATCCCGAATTTATCAATGGGATCAGAGATTACCTGAAAAACAAAAAAGAATTTCATGAACTTCCATGGATAAAATGGGAAATATAAGAAAAAAATTATTAAGAATTCTCTCTATATTTAGAGGGATTTTTTTTATTTTTAATTTTTATTTAACAAACCCCCATTCCCCTAAGACTTCGCTTAGGACTTCGCCCCTTAACAGGGGGATTATATTGAAAATATTTTTTTATATTTTCCTTAGCTCCCGCCCTGTTAAGGGAGGGTCGGGGTGGGTTTGTTTATAAAATTTTTAAAAAATCAATCAAACACTTAAAAAAAACAAGATTAAATATATCCATAATAAAAATTTGTACATTCTTCCCCAAAAATACTAAATCATATTTTTGATTGAAGAATGGATAAATTTTTGTTGATAAACAAAAATTTGTTGTACAAATTTTTCAAAGAGATTTCGTCCGTATAAAAAAATTTGCAAATTTTAAAAAAACCTTTATACTTGATAACGATGAAACGACCAAAACAGTCGTTACAACATTTTAACCTCTTATACAAAAACAAAATGGTAGAAACTAAAGCAGAGCCAAAAGCAGCGAAGCCAGTAGCCAAAGCAGCTACTCCAGCAAAGCCAGCCGCTCCAACAAAAGCAGCCGCTCCAGCGACTCCAGCTGCATCGACTAAACCAGCAGCAAAGGCTGCAGCACCCAAAAAGGTGAACAAAGATGAAATGATGCAAAAGCATCAACAGATGGTGCAATTTGTACAGAATCTTTTGGGAAACATGGAAAACGACATGAAAAGAATCAGACTTGCGCTCAATCAGCTTGCAAAATTCGATCCTGAAGATCCTGAAAGCGTAGAACACAAAGACGCTGAACAATCAATGGGAACGCAAGAGCTCAAGAGCTATTCAGAAGAGAATGCAGAAGTGGTTGAAGGAAAATTCGATGGATACTTCATGATCGGAAATGATCAGAAGAAATATCCCGTGCCT
>CAZWTC010000020.1:0-5947 GCA_964637175.1 uncultured Candidatus Peribacteria bacterium | reverse complement strand
GTAGAAAGAAAACACATCAGAGCAGTGCTTTCCAAGACTGATGACAATAAATTCGTAGCGATCACCGATGATGGAAAAAATTATTTCCTCAATCAGGCTGCCGTCACCTTCTTCAAAGGAAAATCAGGCGATGAATTATATATCTTGATCAACGACAAAGAAGATATGAGTTTTGCAGCAATCGAAGCGATCATCAAAAAATAAATGTTCATACGAACACATACCAGCAAAAAGGGCCAAAAGCCCTTTTTTACTTTGTCCTAATTTTGTCAATTTATTTTATTTGAGACCCAATGAAAAGCCGAAATGAAATGAGGTTTTTCATGAGGTCGAAATTATAGATTACTACCAAATAATTTCTTATTTTGAAATTATTAAGGTAGTAACTATGCATCCTTCAATCAAAACTAAAAATATTTTTGAAGGAGGATGTATCCCGCAAAGCGGGACAGTTTTTGTCCTAATTTTGTCAATTTTTTTCAGTCTTCAAGTATATACAATATAACCGTTTTACTCAGACTTTCGACTGGATGGCTTTCGACGTTATAGACGTGATTTTTCCTAGACAATGCATCGTATGCTCGGAAACATGAGCATATCTTTGCAGAAATTGCAAAAGAAAATTGCAGCCGCATCCCGAAATCTGTCCGTATTGCCACAGGACGTCCAAAGATTACAGAACCTGCATAGTATGCAGGACAAATAAAAATAATGTTCTGGAAGGAATCATCGTTCCGTTCACTTACACGGATTTACTCAAAAGACTCATCATCAAACTCAAATATTTTCACAAGAAAGATATCGGAGAATTCCTTGTCGACAGGCTAGCAATTGCATTACAAGCCAATGAATCATTTCAAAAAGAATTCCATCATTCTGAATTCTGAATTTTGAATTCTAAATTGATTATCAGTTTCATTCCCAGTCATCGGTATCGTCATTATTTCACCAAAGGCTATAATCAATCAGAGCTTTTAGCGAGAAAATTAAGCGAAAAGTTACAAGTCCCGATGCTGGCAATAGCAAAAAAGCAAAAGCACACCAAAACACAGGCGAGCCTCGACAGGAATTGAAGGTTGCATAATCTAAAAAACGCTTTTGCTTTGGCCAAGAATTTGCAACTTACAGGAAACGAAACCATACTCATAGTCGACGATATAACCACGACAGGATCCACCATCAACGAACTCGCAAAACTCATAAAACACCGCTATCCCACCACAAAAATCCGATGAGCAGTGCTGGGAAGACATATTGGATAAAATTAATTTTATCTCTCTTTGTAAGCAACAATCATTTTCATTTTTTGTCTCCCTTTGTAAAGGGAGATGCCAAAGGCAGAGGGATTTTTAATATTATGTACACCACATACACATGATTTTATACTACAAAACCAAAAATAAAGAGTATGCGAAAATAAATAGAAACCAATACGTAATGACTGAAGCTGAATGAAAAATATGGAATTTAGTTTTAAGAAAAGATAAAACATGATACAGATTTCTTAGACAAAAACCGCTATGAGATTATATTTTAGACTTTTATTGTCATAAGCTCAGACTATGAATAGAAATTGATGATACTAGTCATAATCGAAAACAAGATTACGATAAAAAAAGAACAAAATATTTGAATAGTATTTGAATAAAAATCATTAGATACACTAATAAAAACATTTATTACCAATTAGATGCAGTAATAATAGATTTAGAAAGTAAAATGAAAGATAGAGCAAATAGTTTATGATTGTGTTAATTTTTTGTATTTACATACAATAAAGTCAAAATACAGGGAGTTTAAAATCCTCCATCCTAAAGGATACCTCCTCCTTTACAAAGGAGGACAAAATATATTGCAAAAATGTCAAGTAAATAAGCTTTAGAGAAGAGCTTTTTTTGACAAAATAAACTATTCGGACTATACTTTATATAACCACTAAACGATTAGATAACATTCCATCGTTTATGCTTTAATTCTTTAGACGGCAAGCAATGGCAGACATTATAATCCCGCAAGGGGCTACAACTCCAGTAACTCCAGCTCAAGATTTGCAGATAAATCTTGCAGAAGTTGAAAAAATAGAAACACAACCTGAAACCTGAAACTTGAAACCTGAAACAGATTTTGATCTCAATTTAGATATTGATTTACCGGAAGCTCCAAAAAACGACGATCGATTGAAAACCGAAGATCAAAAAAATATTGAAACTGATGTTGCTATACCTGTTGCTGAAAAAACAGCAACTGAATCAACTGAAGTCCTCTCTGATAGGAGAGGCGTAAGTCCTCAGCAAAAGTCTGAGGGAAACGAAGGTGAGGTTGTCGCAGAAGCTCTACAACCACAAGCACCCATCGAACAAAAAACTGAAGTACCAACAGAAACTAAACCAGAAGAAATAGCAATTTCTACACCCATAGTTGAACCAAAAATCGAAGAACCAACACAAGTAACTGTCGAACCATCAAAAACAATCGAAGAAATTCCAACACAACCAGAAATAAAAGAAGTCCCTACATCAGCAAAAGCGATCGAAGAAAATATTCCAGAATCTTCTTCTTTGAAAAATGATCAAAAAATGATCGATGAATTGGAATGACATGCAAGTGCGGGCGGTTTAGCACCGGAAGCTATCGTAGCTCCACAGCCGGCACCAGTCGAAACACCAAAGACATTCGATCTGGATGCAATGCTCGGCGGACCGATAAACCAGCCAACACCAACTGAAAACTCCCCTGATAGGGGGAGAATCGAAGAGGGGGTTGTGTCTCAAACTCCAACCGCTCCATCCGCTATCGAACAAAAAGCTAAAATACCAGAAATGCCGTCAGTCACTGCAGTTCCGCCGCAACAAATTCCAGCATTCACCATACCTACGACGACATCGCAAGTTCCTGTGCAAGCAGTGATGCAGACAAATATTCCTCACAAAAAGAATATGCCAGTCAAAGCATTGCTTTTTGTCGTGCTGTTTGTAAGTCTAGGATTTACGACATTTTTCATCCTCAAGACCATGTATCCTCTGGAATTCAGCAGTATCTTCGGAGGACAGACACAAATGCACGCAAGCGAAGAAGTCACCGGAGCGATAACAGAGCTCACAGGTACAGAATTATCAGGAACGGAATTGTCCGGCGAACAATTGAGCGGCGAAATAGATACCGGAACAGGAGCTCACGAAAGCGCAGTAGACAATGCTTTCTGAGAGCTTAATGATCTCTGAACGACTGATGAGGCATTGCCGGAAGAAACGGATCTCAGCAGGCTCACTGAGTATATCACACAAGGAAACACATTCCTCACCCAAGGTAAAGCGATGGGAAACAATACCGTGATCAAATACGGATTGTATATTTCCAAAAAGGCCACCTCGTTTCTTGAAAAGATTGCAAACGGAGAAGAAATAAATAATCTCAGTTGATACTTTGCACAATTCGATCAATATATCGCAAAATTGAAAGAACTAGTAGGTCAGACAACGAATCCTGACACTACAGTGACTTCGCCTGAACAACCTGTTTCACCTACTCCTCCAGCGACAAATGACGTTCAAGAGATGACAGACACAGCATCACCAACAACAGACACCGGAATTACTTCACAGTAAAAAATTTTTCAAAAATAAAGTTTCTAGTACTATCATCAGTTCGCTCCTGGAAAAATACATATACTATCTCCAGTACGAAAAAAACGTAAGTCCCAAAACGATTGAGAACTATAGTCTATGGCTCAATAGATTTTTGGAGTTCTGCGGCGATGTCGAAATCAGCAAGATCAACCGCATGCAGCTGCTCGACTACAGGATGGCGCTGCACAAGAACAATCTGAACGTAAGGACCATCAACTATCATATCGTCGCCATCAGAGCCTTCCTCAAATTCGTGCTGAAGAACGATATCGACTGCATGAGTCCGGATAAGCTGGAACTAGCCAAAACACCGCCGAGAGAAGTCAGCTATCTCGACGAAAAAGATATCGGAAAAATATTAGCTGCACCACTTGAATACACCAAAAACGAATTGAAGCAGGCGAGAGATTTTGCGATTTTGCAGTTCTTGTACGGGACAGGACTTAGGGTGACGGAATTGATAACCCTTCAAAAAAAAGACATCAAACTGGATTCCAACCAATTTTCGGTTGTCGGAAAATGATCGAAACTTCGCTCGGTATTCGCGACCAGACATGCTATCGACGCATTGAAAACCTATAGTAAATTGAGAACCGATACCAGTCCGTATTTATTTATAAGTCTTTCAAGAAATGGATTTGGGGAACACTTGAGCAGAAACAGCATCGAAGAGCTAGTGAAAAGATATGCAGCGCTAGCCGGCATCAGCAAAAGAGTGACACCGCACACGCTCAGACATAGTTTCGCCACCGCGCTCGTCAGGAAATGAGCTGACATCAGAGCCGTCCAAACCCTACTCGGTCACGCATCGATAACGACTACGCAGATTTATACCCATGTTGATGATAAACATCTCCAGAAAGTACATGAATTATTAAACGACTAAAATCTATCGTTCCATAATCCATCGTTCTATCGTTCCAAAAAAAGACGATAAATATCTGCAGAAAGTACATAATCTGCTTGAAGACTAATAGAAAACACATTTTTAAAAAAATTTTCACTTTGCTCTTGTAATGGCATATGTTTTTTCTATACCCGAAACACAACATATAGTATCTTAAAACATTAATAAGACACAATATATAGTATTTACAAGAAGGCAAGCAGAACATTTATTTTATTACCCTTATGCTATGAACATAAGCCATATCAGAAAAAGGAATGGAGACATTGCTCCATTTGACATCAATCGCAACCTGATAGCGATTACCAAAGCTCATGAAGCGACCAATATTCAAAATACGAACATCGTTATCATGGTAGATGATATCAACCAACAATTAGGAGAAAAACAACAATGATTGCAAGAAGGAGAATATATCGATGTAGAATATATCCAAGATATCGTAGAAAAAACATTGATGAAATACGAAAAATTCGAAGTTGCAAAAGCATATATTCTCTATAGACAAGAGCACAAGAAACAAAGAGACCAAGAGCACATACAAATACATGAACAATTAGAAAAAAACGTATGTACGGTAACAAAGCAAAACGGACAAAAAGAGATTTTTGATCGAAAAAAGATAGAAAAGACCTACGAGTATATAGCAAAAGAATTAGCACAAGAATGCCCTTTTGGAGAGATACAGCAAGGCTTGGAAAAATATATAGTGAATGATATAGCGACCAAAGATATTATGAGTTTATTGATAAAAACAGCAATCAATCTCATCAGCATCCAAAATACTAAACGACAATATATAGCGGGAAGACTAGCAACTATAGACCTTTATAAACAGGCAAGTAAAAATAGAAATCTTACCCAAGAACAAATATATACGCCAGAAAGCTATCTCGCTTTGGTAGAAGATTATGTAAACGCCTGATTATATTACAAAGATTTTTTCACCTATTACAGCAAAGAAGATATTTTGACACTTGGAAAACAGCTAAACAAAGAAACGGACATGAGCTACAATTATACAACAACGCTTATGCTTAAAAAAAGATATTTGCTCAATCCGAATAAAATACACAAAGAGCTCCCTCAAGAGATGTATATGTCGATTGCATTATTTCTCGCCATTCCAGAAACACCGGAAAAAAGGACGGAGATAGCATTGAAGATATACGAATACTGCTCTACACAGAAAATTTCACTTCCCACACCGACATTAATGAATGCTAGGACGAACTTTCATCAGCTCTCCAGCTGTTTCAAGTTGAACGCCGATGATGATCTGAGATCGATTTATCACAATATCGAGAATATGGCTCAGATATCAAAATTTTGATGAGGAATTGGGGTATATATGGGAAACATAAGATCAAAATGATCAAAAATGTTTGCTGATTTAAGCATCAGATGAAGGGTT
>CAZWTC010000019.1:0-14450 GCA_964637175.1 uncultured Candidatus Peribacteria bacterium | reverse complement strand
TTCATCCACATGCCGTATCCCGCTCATCTCAAACACCCCCGTCGTAGGAGAAATAACGAACGGATCTCATGGTTGTGTAGACGATAACGACCGCGAAACAACGACATCATCATAGATATTATCGCCGTCAGCATCGCAAGTAGCGTCACAAAGTTTAGCATCATCTGTTCATCAAAATCCGCTAAAGATTTTTGGGGGTAACCTGAGGACTCCCGTGATTGTCTCGCCGGAAAAAAAACCGATAGGCTCGCCTTGTTCCTGAAAATAATAGAATTCCGGATCCTCAGTAGCATCGTACGATAAGACGAAAGTCTCCAAAGCAGTATAACACACAGCATTATAGGCATCGCCATCGCTAGCAGCACACATAGGATCAGTTGTTCCCTTGCCAGCAGCAGGGATGGAAGTCGTTCTTGAATTCACCATCCATCACAATCATAGCTGAGAGCCAGAAAAGAATTCAGGAGTGTAATCGCTCAAAGGACCATATCCCGTAGTTCAAAAAAATCATCCTGATCAGACAAATCCCGGCGATCTGTATCTCAATCAGAGTTCAGCTCTTTCCACTGCAGACACCGCTTCATAATACGCCGTATGATACTGCGTAGCTGTTCACAGATTCTGCATGAACGGAAAAAAGATAGAATACACGCTAGTCAATATCCCCACAGCAACAACAATCAAGACTAGAGTAAAAACCAAGAACATAAAATATTTTGATGAATGATGAAAGATTAATGATGAATGATTTTTATATATAAGCTTACATACTATTATAGATAAACAATAGTCCATAATACCACAATTCATACATTTTTCATTTTAAATTATTCATTTTTCATTAGTTTATAAGTCAATATTTGGAGCTCAACAGATATTGCAGTATGCGAATGAATGAGCGTAGCTATTTCAGCATTCTTTGCATTTCACTTTTAATCTTTCACCGCATGCGATGCAGCAGACGTATTCTTTTGGATTCAAGGTAGCGCAGTTATAGCAAGGGACAAGATTGGAAGCGCAAGCTTCTCTCCGAGGTATCCTATCGCTTTTGTATGATAGCGGCCTGATGAGAAAATAAAGCGGCAATCCTACGAGCGGAGTCAGGAAAGTGACAAGCAAAACGCTGATGACTTGAAGGCTGAAACTATTCGTCCTATGGATGATATCTTTGGTCGTCCGGATGATGACAGTCACTCGCAAAAAAATCAAGAAAATAGCTGCGATATTGATCCGAAGCGTGATACCGCTGGTTCCGAACAAAGAAGCCAAGCTCCGGGAAGAATTATCAAGCACGACACCGACTCATGTACCCATCTAAAATAATTAACAATTAAAATTTAACAATTAATAATTTTGGTATTTTTTTGAAATATTTTTTTATATAAATATAATTCCGACATTATTCATTTTTCATTATTCATTTTTCATTATTCATTTTTCATTATTCATTTTTCATTATTCATTTTTCATTAAATTAAGATATTTTTTCCTTAACCACTTTTAGAGAATCATCATATTTTTTCAAGCTATTCAGCAAAAATGCTATTTTACCAGGATTGGAAAATTCAGTTTCAAAAGCTACTAAACTGACGCCATCCTGGATATTTTTCATCGTCACTTGGAGAACCGGCACATGAAGCTCTGAAAAGATTTTCATCATCCCGATAAGATTTCCCGGCTTATTGGAGATTTTCATCTCAATCCGGATTTTATAGACATTGTCAGCTTCCCCTAACCGATGCGCTTCCAGCAATTTATCAAACGCTATGGTTTTGAGTCCTCTGCAATCGACGGTATGGATTCTGATACCATCTCTTCCGGTCTTTGCGATGATCTTGTCTCATGGCTTAGGTTTGCATTCATGGCAAAAATAATAATTGATCAATATATCTCAGTCTACGACCACCATCAAGGTGTCTTTGAGATCCTTCAAAGCTTTTTCAGCGAATTTTGGTCATGCATATTCATGTTCTTTTTTGGCAGCGAATTCTTTTGGATACACAGATTTTATGAGTTGAGTATAGGTTTCTTTCTTATCCAGAATCGCAAGGAGTTTTTTTTCTATCTCATCCTTGGAATATTTCTTGCTGATCTGATCGTCAGACGAAGAGAACAAGGGCAATCAGAATATTTTGAGATGTTTGTTGAGTTCTTGGATCGTTTGGTCGATCAATTGGTCTTTTTGCTGTCCTTTGAGGAATTTCGTAATGCTGGCTTTGGCGCCGGACGTATGGAGGAATTCCAATCGATGTTTGTTGGCAGAATATTTGTTTTTGAAGGTATTGATTTTGATGACATCTCATGTTTGAGGAACATAACTGATAGGCTTGATCTCACCATTTACGATAGCATTGTTGAAGCTCAATCAGATATTGCTATGCACAGCGAAAGCAAAGTCCAGAACAGTGCTGCCGATAGGCAATTCAATGACATCTCCCTGCGGGGTATATAAGAAAATGCGCTTTTCAAGGATCTCGATATTGAGCTCTTTTTTGAATTGCTCCCTATCATCCAACGATGTATAGCTATTGACGATATCTTGCAGCTTCTTGATCCGATCTCCTTGCTGTTGAGAGACTTTTACCGGAGCATTATGCTCCATATATGCAAAATGCGCTGCTACGCCGAATTCTGCGACATCATCCATTTCATTGGTTCTTATCTGGATTTCCGTAGGGAAACGGAACATCCCGAGCACCGTCGTATGGATGCTTTGATAGCCGTTGAATTTGGGAACCGCGATATAATCCTTGATTTTCTTGATGAGCGGGGTGTAATATTTATGGATGATTCCGAGCACCATGTAGCAATCGCTCACGGTTTTTGTCGTGATCCTATAAGCAAGCAGATCCATGACCGTACTGATTTCTGTCGTCTTGTATCTATTGTGAAGTTTTTCAAATATCCTGTACGGACTTTTGATCCTTCATTTGACCTCAAAATTTTCTATTCATTCTTTTTGGAGCATATTGGTCAATGTCTTGATTCCTCTTTCCGTATATTTTTCTCATTCGCCGAAATATTTTTTCAGATAAGCGAAAATAGCGGTGAACGCATCCTCTTCCAACACCTTGAACGACCCGTTTTCAAGATAGAGCTGATAATGATAGAGTCCGAGCCTCTTGGCGATAGGGACAAAAATCTTCATCGTCTCTTGGGCGATCTTTTGCCTCTTGATCGGATTTGGATGATAATATAATGTCTGGATATTATGAATACGATCAGCGAGTTTCACAAAAATCACCCTCAAATCACGCGCCATCGCAAGAAATGTTTTCTTAAGGGTTTCCAGATGTCTGTCTTCTCATTTATATTTGATCTTGTTGACTTTGACCATTCATTCACACAGACCACCGACTTCAGCGCCGAATATCTTTTCTATTTCTTTCTGAGAGACATTGCAGTCTTCCATCACATCATGGAGGATGCAGGTTTGGATAGTCTCCAGATCAGGCCTGATCTCCATCAGGAAAATCGTGGATCTCAAAGGATGGACGATATAAGGTTCCCCGGAAAGTCTGGTCTGTCATTGATGTTTTTCTGCTGCATACTCATACGCTTTTTGGATCAGAGGGATCTGTTCTTCCGGCAGATATTTTTTCGCCTTTTGGATAATCTTGTCCAAGATGATCTGAGGATCCTGGTCGACAAAGGGTTTATACGCGAAGAACTTTTCTAACTCTTTCACATCCATGCGCTATTACTCATGTTACATGTTAAATGAATATATCCATAAACTCGTAATTCGTTAATTCGTAATTTATTATTTATTGTCATAAAAAGTTGGTCATCACTCCGCAAAGCTGCACTTCACCAGTGCTGTTTCCTATATATGATACCGTGCTGCAAAAACGGAATTCTTTTGCTCTGGAACTAGTGCATAAGGCATTTCATCAAGAGCAATCGATTTCAGTTCATCACGTGACAGAGACATCTTTGAAATACAATCAGCGTCATGTTATCTGCCTGAAATACATGCCCTCGCTTGTAGCGGACGAATCGCCTATACACGAATACCAAAGTCCGCTCTGCTGACACAAAGAGAAATTGAGATCGCCGCTATCCAGACCATCAGTGAGATTGAGCGGAACGAAGATTCATGTCAAAGCGAAATATTCTTGTCATCACGTCAGCAAACGTTGGAGCGCATAAGAACCGGAAGAAAACCGTGGGTCATCGTTGCATCACGAATTTCATGCATCATGCAAAGGATCGATTTTGAGCCGGCAAGAATCCCTGGATCAGCTCCATCTCGTCCGATTAGTATCTCTGATTTGATAGACAGCTTCCATTCACTCTCTTGCAAGATTGAGCGCGACGATCTTTTGTCTTGTCTTCTGGACATAGTTCATGCTGTTGGTGAGGATGATGACCACAGACAGCAAACCGACAGAAACGACTATTATGATGATAAGTATTTCCCGGAGAGTGAATCATCTTTTGGTTGAAAACTTCATCAAATTGGATACATATATAAAGTAAGGACTTATACTGTATACATCACGAGGACTTTTTCAATAAAAAACTCCATACCATCATTCTATTAGAATATATATTCATTCTGAATTCTGAATTTTACATTCTGCATTCAAAAACATGACCGAAAATCTCATCACGTATGGAATAGTAGCACTCATAGGAATTTTAGCGATTTTTTCGTTTTCGATCGGAATAGATAGGATGATCAGGATAATTTTAGGGAATTATATCTTGAGCAGCATCTGCCTCGCCGCTTCGCAATCTATCAATCTTGCAGTCGAAGCGATGAAAAAGACTCCCGAGCTGAAGCTTATGTGATTTTCGTATTCCAGGATAGCTGATTTTTTGAATAATGGAAGCATGACCATCATCTTGATCTTGTATGTCATTTTGCTTGTCGTCATTTTCAGGACATCAAAGATCAGGATAGTCCTGCCTGGTGATGAAGCACTCAAAAAGATGCTGCAATTGATTTTTGTTCCGCTCACTATCATCAGCATCGTGCTTACTCTGCAGATAGTGATCCTAGGGATGAACGGCATCAATATAGCATGAATTCCGAGCATTGCAAGCGCAGTAGCAAACAATCCATACATATTCAAATTCGTCAGCCTCACACCTGTACGGATTCTTTTGCATGGGATAGTGACTATCTTGATCACCTCAGAATTCAAGGTCCGCGTACAGACAGACCTCTAGATAGACCTTAGAACTTAGTCTTTAGACCTTAGAAAATAAAAAAATCTATCATTTAAAATCTATCATGTATCATCAATTTTAACATTTTGGCAATGTTTGTCCTATGAAAATAATTTCGTTGAATGACTTTCTCCAGCAGCAGGATTTTTTTATCGCTGAAGCGGAGATGGGAAAAATATTTGTTTATCCTACCGATACGGTGTATGGAATAGGAGCTATTCATACGCCAGAAAATGTAGAAAAGATTTTTGCGATCAAACAGAGAGATACCAAAAAAATGTTTTCCATCATTGCTCCAAGCTTTGAACGGATACAGAAAAATTACGAATCACCGGTCACGGATGATCAATTGCAGGAATACTTGCATCAATTTCACTGAGTGACCTATATATTCGATTATACGAAACCAGGAGTGAGGATTATCAAGCATCCTCTGCAGAATTTTGTAGAAAAACTCTGAAAGCCATTTATTACGACATCATGCAACATTAGTTGAGAACCGATAGTGATACGCATAAAAGATATTCCGGAAGACATAGCAAGCAAAGTGGATTATATCATCGATGGCGGAATCTTATGAGGGAAGCCATCAGTTTTGATAGATTTTGTAAACAACAAAATCATACAGAGAGATACATAGAGATACATAGAAAAAAATATTTTAACATTTCAACATTTCAACACTTTACCATCATGGAAAAACTTCTCTATAAGACAGTCACCGCATCGAGCGAATATGAAATACCGAAAATCAAGTGATCAAGATTTATAGGAAATATTTTTCATGTAGAAAATAAAGAAGAGACTGATCGCTGCATTCACGAGATAGAATCCAAATATCCGGATGCCAGTCATCACTGTTATGCCTACAGATACGAAGTGCAGATGAATTTTGACATATTCGGTGCTGCAGTGTACACAAGCAAACATCATAAATCCTCTGATGCGTGAGAACCGGCGAGCACCGCTGGCAAACCGATCATGAACATGATAGAGAGACATGGATTGCATAACGTGCTTGTAGTCGTTACGAGATATTTCGGCGGCACATTGCTTGGCGTTGGAGGGTTGATCCAAGCCTACGGAGAATGCGCGAAACAGGTCATCGAGCACGCCAACATCAGCGAAAGAGAAATCACAAAAACCATAACGTTCACCTATGCGTTCGATCTTCTGCCGATCGTAAGGAATATCGTGAACAAATATGCCGCAAAGATCATCAGAGAAAATTACGATCAAGACGTCGATATGGAAATCAGTATCAATAGCTGATATTTCGAATCGTTCAAAAAAGAGCTGTTTGAAAATTCCAAAGGTCAGATCAAAATATAAATCTTTTTTTCTTGAAAAAAATTTCAATAAGCATATACAGAAAACTCGAAATTTACAATTTGCAATCTTTTAATTTTTTAATCAATATATGATGTTCAAAATCAGCAATGTTCATGCACGCGAAGTTTTAGATTCTAGAGGGAATCCTACTGTTGAAGTGGAAGTTACGTTGGATAACGGGATCATGGGAAGATGAATCGTGCCTTCTGGAGCATCAACCGGAATACATGAAGCGCTTGAGCTTAGAGACAACGATCCAAAAAGATATCTAGGGAAAGGCACGCTCACCGCAGTGAATAATGTGAACACCAGCATAAAAGACGAAATCGTAGGAAAAGGATTCGCTGATTACAGAGCGCTTGACGAAGCATTATTGAAATTAGACGGAACAGCGAACAAATCCAAATTATGAGCGAACGCGATATTAGGGACATCTATGGCATTTGTGGTCGCTTGCGCAAAAACAGAAAACAAATGGATCTACGAATATGTAGGAGAAGGCAAAGGGATGACATTGCCATTTCCGATGATGAACATCTTGAACGGCTGATCCCACGCTGACAACAATGTAGATATCCAAGAGTTTATGATCGTACCTGTCGGAGCGCCGAATTTCCACGAAGGATTAAGGATGTGAGCAGAAGTATTCCATCATCTGAAAAAGATTTTGAAAGCGAAAGGATACAACACATCAGTCGGAGACGAATGAGGGTACGCACCTAATCTCGGCAGCAATGAAGAAGCATTCCAAGTGATCATGGAAGCGATAAAAAATGCAGGATATGAAGGGAAAATCAAATTAGCCATCGATGCGGCCGCTTCATCATTTTATGAAGACGGAAAATATGTGCTCAGCGCAGAAAACAAGACCGTGACTGCTGATGAACTTACAGACATCTACGCAAGCCGGGTAGAGAAATATCCTATCATCTCCATCGAAGACGGACATGCAGAAGATGATTTCGAAGGACGGAAAGGGATGAATGCAAAATTAGGCAACAAGATCATGATTGTCGGAGACGATCTGTTCGTGACAAATATGGCAAGATTGCAGATGGGTATAGATCAAAAGATGGCGAATGCGATCCTCATAAAATTGAATCAGATCTGATCCGTATCAGAGACCATCGACTGTGTACGTATGGCTCAAAAAAATGGGATGAACGCTATCATCTCGCATAGATCAGGAGAAACTGAAGACACCTTCATCGCTGATTTAGTCGTCGCATTGAACACCGGATTCATCAAAACCGGTTCAGCAAGCAGGACGGACAGGATCTGCAAATACAATCAGTTGTTGAGGATCGAAGAGAACTTAGCAGGAAAATCCAAATACGGGAAATAAACAAAGAAAACATACATGCCAAAAGAGAGCCTTCAAGGGCTCTTTTTTTATTTCAGATTTTTTCAGAAACCTCTCAGGTTCTTCAGTAATCAGGAAATTTGACAAAAACAGCAATCGCGGATATACTTAATAGTATCAATTTTATCATAATAAATGAAAATTGTATGAAACTCAAAAATACGCCGGATATGAGAAAAGATAAGATCAGTACGATCAAAAACATATCAGGAAAAATACAAAAAAGCATCAAAGCAATCATAGGCAATGATGACATATTTTTGAAATTAGGAGAAAAGATATTTATGAAAACAAAAGAAAAAATAGAAAAAAACGATATGAAATATATAGCAGAGGGAAAAGAATGAGTGGTATATAAGATAGAAATAGAATTACCAAATAAAGAAAAAAAAATATTTCTGGCGACAAAAAGACGTTTTGATAACTATTTACAAGAAGAGATACACATGCAGAAAGACTTCTCTGAAATAGCTAAAAAAAGTGAAACAGGAGTAAAAATACCAGAAACATTATGAGAAATAAGGACAGAGAACGGGAAATATTTTTTGATGGAATATATAGATGGGAAAACATTATTCAATCTAAAAATGGAAAAGATAGCAGAGACTTTGTACAAAAAGTTCAAAGATAAATATCATGATTTTTTCAAAAGAGCAAAAGGAATAAACAGACATATAGATCAAAAAAATATAAATAAAGCAAGTTATTTTGATTTTGAAAATGATACAGAAGCAAGGGAACGAATGGAAAAGACCATTAATTTTTTGAATGAAAACGCTGAACCGATGCTTCAAAAATACACATGAACAAAAGGCATAGCGCTTTTAGATAAAAAAAATTTCGATAAAGTGATAGGAAAAATGTATTACGACGAATCCTTATTTATGCCGATATTTACACAAAAAGATTGACGAACAATACAAAAAACGATAAAAGATTTTTTATTCGAATGTCATAAAACGTGACTATTCCATAGAGATTTATGAGGAAATCCGAGCAATATCATGTTTGTACATAAAGACAATAGAACAATACCAGTCATTATCGATTTTTGAATGTCAAAAAAACATGAATGAGAAAGGATGAAAGACGAATATGAAAAATGAGAAGGACCATATGGAGATGAATATGAAACATATATACCTGACACACAAATCTGTGAAATTATCAAATGACTCACCTACCATCCTCCCGTAAGAGAACCAGGAGAACTATATTATTAGAAAACACCCTCTGATAGCTGAGTTTTTATAAAAAAAACTCTTAAAATCATACCACAGCAAAAATATTTTTTCATTGCCTTCACATCAATAAATCATATAGTATATCGGAGCAATGTTGTACGCGAACATAGTGAGCATTGGTCTATTTTTTTGTCAATTTTTGCCAATTCATGCACATAACCTATAAAAATATCAGACACGGATATGCAAGGATAGATAAGGACGGAAAACTCCTGATCACTATTCCGCTTTCCAAAAAATGAAGCGAATTTGAAAAGACACTGATCGCAAAAGGAGAGAAGCTTTTGAAACGCTATAATACGAGAACGCATGTCACTCCCATCAAAGAAACAACGATTCTCCTCTTTGGTGAAGAGTTCACCCTAGAAGAATTTTATCAGCAATATAAATCCAAAAAACAACATTCAACCTGAAACCTGCAACCTGTAACCAATAAGATTTTGAAAAAAATCTTTGAAGAATACACTACTCCGATCCTTGAGTCCTATAGCAAGAGATTATGAATGCCGTACAAGAAACTCAGCTTCAGAAAAACCATTTCCAAACGAGGAAGCTGCACACATGATCAAAAGATATCGCTCAATCTCGATCTCATCCATTTACCGACGAAATATATCAAGTACGTCATCATCCACGAAGCCTGTCATCTGAAGATAAAGAATCATAGCAAAAGATTCCGATCTCTGGTGGAAAGCTTTTGTCCGAATTATAAGGAGACGAAAAAGGAATTAAGAAAATTTGTTATCAAAGCTTAGATATGCAAAAAAAATTTAAGATACGACAAATTAACATATTGTTTTCAAAACATAAATATGTACATTTACACTGCTTTGTTTTGTAACGAAAACATGCATGCACGATATTAAAACGCTGGGAAACCAGCAATTATGATTTCATTATGAGATACTCTACAAAAAAATCAACGATATCAAATCAGAAATCTTTGACGATATTGCTAATATCCTAGGAAAGCTTCCTTCGATAGAAGATGAGACATATGAAGATTCGGAAAAATTCCATATCTATTGTGCAAGATATCTCTCATATATCCAGAAAGAGAAAAAGAATCTATTTCAGACATTGCTTCAGCAAACACAGAATGCTCAAAAAGAGATGCAGACAAGACAACTGCAGATGCTGAAAGAAATCGGCATTACAGCACCAAGCATGCGAGTGGAGATGATCGCAGAGAAAATGAGAGGAAAAGAATTCCTGATATTCGACAGAATCATAAAACGTATAAAGCTGAAAAGAGAACGGCCAACAAATAAGAAAATAGATATTTTGGAAACATTAGATGAAATGTTTGAAAAACTATGAACGTCAGTATTCAAGGTCCTGACCAATAACGAATGACCCATGAAAAACTAATTTTCAAATTTAAAATTTAAAATTTAAAATTAATGTTTAAGTTCGAGTTCCAGGATCATTATTTCAAAAAAGCGAAGAAAGAAGGATACAAGGCGAGAAGCGCTTTTAAGCTAGAAGAAATTCAGCATAAATTTCATCTTTTTGATAAAAACACAAAAACGATCCTCGATATAGGATGCGCTCCGTGAAGCTGGATCCAGTACGCCGTGAATTTCATGAACAAGAATCATATATCTGATTATAAAATTTTGGGAATTGATATCCAAGACGTAAACCTTAACCTTCCCGGTGTGACTACCTACAAAGCCGACATCCAAGATGTGGATCACATCAAAGAGATCCTAGCGGAAAACAAGATAGAAAAAGTCGATCTCATCCAATCGGATATGGCGCCCAATACCATGGGAGTCAAAGACGTGGACGCGATGAGATTATTCGAGCTTCTGGAATACGTGAAACCTATCCTAAAGAACCTTCTGAAACCGGAAGGCAAATTCGTCATCAAAGTATTCATGGGACCCGGATTCGAAGAATTCGTCAAAGAAATGAAAAACATTTTCGGCGGAAAGCATATCAAAACGCTGAAACCCGACGCCTGCAGAAAAGAAAGCAAAGAGATTTATGTCATCAAGATTTAAGCTTTTATCCTTAAGGTTTTTGCAAATGACACATACCTACACCTATCTGGCAGAGACCATCAGTCATCTCAAAAACAAAAGGAAAGTGCTGTTTGTGACGACATCCAACAGGCGGGAATGATCACATGAAATACCGAAGTCCACACAGCTGGCACATCACATAGCAAAAGAGATCGGTGAAGATAAAGTGACGATATTCGATATTCCGCAGATGAAGATATATCCTTGCGAAGGGAATGTTTCATGACTGACCTGAAATAGTTGTGGACCAAAAGGAGCTAAGCTTTCCGATCAGCAAAAAAATCCTTCGTGATGCCATAGATGCCGAGCATCCATAAACAATCCTGACGACGAACTCCGAAAGATATCCAAAGCGCTCTTGGAATCAGAAGCAGTGGTGTTTTTCACTTCAGTCAGACGATGACAGACCAATAGCATGTATCAGAAACTGATCGAAAGACTCACCCGGATAGAAAATCGTCATACGACTCTAGGCGAAGACAATGTAATAAAAAATATCGAAGCAGGCATCATCGTCATCGGACACAATCGGAATAATGAAGCAGTGGTCACGACGCAAAAAACAGTTTTGGAAATGTTCGGTTTCCAAGTACCTAAACAACTTTCACGAGGACGAAGCTTTACCGATATGAACAATGAAAGCCAAGAGAGCTATCAAAAAGCTACTGAACAATTTGAAAAAGATTTCTGATTTGCTTTACAAAAATAATTTGCAATTTGCAATCTGCAACTAATTAATTACAAAACAAATAATTTGAAATTCGTAATTCGAAATAATATAATTATTTAATTATTTTATTAAAAAAGTATGAAAATAGGAATCGTCTGAATGCCTAACATAGGAAAATCCACGCTTTTCAACGCGCTCACCAAATCATACGCAGCGCCAGCGGAGAATTTTCCGTTCTGTACGATAAATCCGAATATAGGAATCGTCGATGTGAAGGATCCTAGAGTTGATAAGCTTGCTGAGATGTCGCATTCAAAAAAGAAAATATATTCCCATATAGAATTTGTAGATATCGCCGGCCTCGTGAAAGGAGCGAGCAAAGGAGAATGATTGGGAAACAAGTTTCTCTCGCACATCAGGGAAGTGGATGCCATCGTGCAAGTGCTGAGGCATTTCAAAGATAGCAATGTCGTGCATGTGGAGGGAGCCGTCGATCCGATGAGAGATGTAGAAATCATAAATACGGAGCTCATCCTAGCTGATTTGGAAATCATCGAAAGGATTCTGCCCAATCTCGCAAAAAAAACCAAGATGGGAAAAGGCAGCAAGGATGAAGTAAGATTGGTCGAAATCTTGATGGAAATCCAGAACGCGTTGATCCAGGGCAAAATCGCTCACAATATAAAAGAGAAACTGACAAAAGACGACGAAAAACTCCTCAAATCGTACAACTTCCTATCCATGAAACCGATCATCTACGCGATAAATATCGGACAAGACGATATTCCCTACGCTCACGAAATAGCGGATGAATTCATACAAAAACTTCAAAGTCCGGTAGCGATCGTCTGTGCAAAATTGGAATCAGAGATGATGGAGATGGGCGATGAAGAAAAAGATGAGTTTATCAGAGAATTGGTAAGCATGGATAAGATAGCGCATATTCCGACATTGAATGATCTGATAAAATTAGGATTTGAAAAAGTCGGATTGATGTATTATTTCACGACCGGAGAAGATGAGACAAGATCACGGACCATCCCTATCGCTTCCACGGCGCCGCAAGCAGCCGGAGCCATCCACACCGATTTTGAAAAGGGGTTCATCAAAGCGGAAATAGTCAAATACGACGACTTGATCTCACACGGTTCTTGGACCAAAGCAAAGGAGAAATGATTGGTGAGATTGGAAGGAAAAGAGTATATAGTACAGGATGGAGATTGCATCATATTCAAATTCAACGTTTAAAGAGTTCTCCATAGGCAGAATGGTTTAAAAAAATATCTCAACAATCTCTTGACATTAAGGGGCAAATTCTTATTACTTGTAGGGTAAAATCTTATAGAAAAAATAACTTCATTTTAATTGCCTAAAACCTACTTCAATGAACTTCAACGTAAAAATGGATGACAAGAAACTCAAGGTAGACATTGAAAAAACAAACTTGAAGGATATTTTGATTTATTGTAAACCAAAGGAAAGACTCGTACTTATGAAAAAATTCGGTCTCGACGGAAGCAAAGAAATCCCTCTCCAAAGAATCGGAAAGGAATATTCGTTGACCAGAGAAAGAATCAGACAGATAGAGACTCAAGCATTGATGAGATTCAGAAGACTTATCGTAGGAAATGACACCTACATGGAAGTGCTTCAAGAAGCTAAAAAAGTTCTTGATGTCCATGGAGGATTGCTTGTAGAGGATACATTGATCTCTAAACTCGTAAACAAGAATATATTTAAGTTCTCTAAACAAGAGCTCAAATTGATTCTCGTTTCAGATTTTGATGTAACGTATCTCAAGAGAAATAAATACCTGAACAAAGCATTCTATCTTGAACCATTATACGAAGACCTTTTGACAAAGATGGTGCTCACTATCAGCTCATACTTTGAAAAAAGAGCTAAGAGCCAAGACTTGTACGAATTCATCGGATGGATGAAAGAGAATTTTGCAAAAGACTACAAAGATGTTCATTATATGAAAAACGACCTCTTCTACGTAAACTTCTTCGATTCAATCAGAGAAATCAACGTATTCGATGGAAAGATCGGATTGCCTACGTTCGCTGACGTCAATCCAAAGACCATCAAATTGAAGATCCTGTACACGATGAGAAGGATCAACAAACCTGTTCACTATCAGGAACTTCCTTCCAAGATCATGGAACGATTCCCAGCAAAAAACGTTAAGATCAATACCGTACATAACGAATTAGTAAAAAACAATGACCTTTTCGTAAACTTGGGACTTGGAATCTACGGATTGAAAGAACGAGGTTATGAAGGCGGTATGGTAAAAGAGATCTTAGTAAGGATCTTCGAAAGAAACGATAGAGCTATGAACGTCAAAGAGCTCTGCAAAGAGATGTTGAAAGAAAAGATGGTAAGTCCAAACACGGTTATGTTGAATCTCCAAAAATACAAGGATCTTTTCAAGAGAGTAGAAAAAGGAGTTTACGAACTCATCAAATCTAAGAAATAAGCTATCTAAGCTGTCTTACATAGAATCAAAAAATCTTGCTTCCCAGCAGGGTTTTTTGTTTTTAAACAAAATGTGTGTAAACAAAATAAAATAAGAAGATTAGCAGAGAACCAATACTATCTGTTAATTTTTTATTAATGACTGTATTGCC
>CAZWTC010000018.1:0-14554 GCA_964637175.1 uncultured Candidatus Peribacteria bacterium | reverse complement strand
AGAAATAACAGGATTGAATTTTACCTGACATATATTTACTTGAAATGATAGTTTCATCTTTGAATTTCAAGATCTCGCATGAAATACGTGAAACGCTACGGCTACTGTTGATTGGATATTTGATTGTGGTAATGAAATAGTAGAGACTCCTGAAACTTGCGATGAAGGATCAGATTTGAACTGACAAGCAGGACATTGTAATCTTACGTGTAATGGAACGGTTTCTAGTGATAACGGTTGATGAGGTGGTTGAGGATGAAGTACGTTTCCTAAAGATATTTGTACTCCTGACAGAGATTGTTCATCCAGTTATTATGATCGTCTTTGCGGTCCGTGTTCTTCTACCGGTGAAGTTCATAATACTACTTCATGTACCGCATATTCTGATGAATTGAATAGTGCATATACATTCGCATATGATAACGGCATTACCACAATAAAAAATTGTATCTCTGCTGATCTAAATGGTAATCTTATCAGATCTGATCTCGCTAAGATGGTTTCACAATTTGCTATCAAAGTCTTGAAGATGAAACCTGATACGAAAAAAGTTTCTTGCGTGTATGAAGATATGAAAAATGAATCTAAAGAGATGCAATTTTATGCTACGATAGCATGCCAACTCGGATTGATGTGACTAGATACGGATGGTATAACTCCTAAAGCTACGTTTGATTCTGATGATATTGTAGATAGAGCACAGTTTGGAAC
Source organism: uncultured Candidatus Peribacteria bacterium (assembly GCA_964637175.1). Taxonomy (GTDB): domain Bacteria; phylum Patescibacteriota; class Gracilibacteria; order Absconditabacterales; family Absconditicoccaceae; genus CAJBLF01. The sequence continues at coordinate 13,843 of CAZWTC010000018.1, read as the reverse complement.
AATTCTTTCTAGGATACTTCGAGGCACGAAATATGCAGGTGAATTACCATTCTATGTCAAACATCTGAACGCATTAAAGAAAAATGCGATCATGAACGATATCACCACACCGCTAGCTTCTGAGATGAGAGGACGAGTCATGCTCATGCTCCAGAGAAGTGCACAGCGGAAAAAATAGAGTATAAATTAGTTCTTAAAAAGTCCTCTAAAATTTGTACATCATCCTTCAAAAATATGTTTTAATAGTTTTGATTGAATGATGTATAAATTAGTCCTTAAAAATTTGCAAAAATATTAAATCTGAATATAATTACCTATGAGCCGAAAGCAAAAAGCTTGAAGCCTAAAGATTTAGATTCTAAGCTATTACAAATTATGACAGATCCTATCCAAATAACTAGTTCCCAGCAACAAGGTCAACAGTGATATACTGATGATATTTTGGCATGAGATGATATCTTCACTGCGATACCAGAAGCGATTACAGAGGAAGAAGATCTTCCGTATGGCGATGTACTAGAAAAAAAATATCAGTTTGATCCTATACCAGAAGAAGTTCACAAAGAACCTGAAGCTATTGCTCCTGTATCTGTTCCTCCTGTATCTGTTCCTCAAGAACCTGTCGTGAAAGATATTGCTGAACAAGAAATCCAAGATATCCAGCAACAATCTTCCTGGGAACACGCACAAATAGAGAACTTATTGGACACAAAACTTCAGACTGATGTACAGAAGAAATTTGGTGAATTGTTTTTCACAGTCAAAAAAATCTATGAGTCAAAAGATGTCTTATGAACTCACGAAGAAAGTTTCAATATCCTCTGAGCAGACAATGACAAAGTATTCATCTCCTATAAATTCCTGCTTGATGAAACCAGCGAACCGCTTCTCTTCATCTCCAAAATAGAACAAGACAAGGAAACGGAAGAAGAGATTGCCAATGAATTGAGATTCGCTTTTAATGAAGAAAATTCATCATTGGAAGTGATGATAAATGATACCTTGCTTTTTGACGAAATAAAAGATTTCACGGAAGATCCCAAGACCAAAATGCAGGTTATGGATAAACTCAACAAATTCATCTTCCTGGCTTCAGAAGAACTCAGAAAACTGGAAAAAGAGATCAAAGAAAAAATAGCAGAAAAGATGCAGCTAAAAAAATTACAAGAGATATTTAGAAATTTCTAAGGAACAAAAAAAGCTAGATGCGGAATGCTTAAAGCTTGATGCACAATATAGTGCATTTAGCATCATGCATCATACATCCAGCTTTTTTACAATAAACCAATAAGTTCATCAGCTAGTCCATAATTGGCTATGTAAGCGTTTGTCGCTTCTCTCATTCTCGTAAGCTCTTCACCGAACCGTTCAGGATTTTCGAATTTTTTCGCATCTCTCTTGCTTCCAAATTCAACTTCAGCGACCTTGAGTCCCTGGAGGTTCTTATAGATATCGAGTTCTATGGTGACACCGTTATAGGGTATATAATAACGGGTTTTTTCCAAAAAATGATTTTCTACTTGGAATCGTAATTGCTCGAATTCTTCTTTGGTGATATCCACTTCTATCTCATCTCTAACGAGTCCATGTCATTTTTTTCTGGTGACTTTGTATTCGTCTCAGATATGTCTGACTCTGACACTTTTTCCTGTACTTGGATCGTTGAAATATCATTGGATGATCTCTTTATGGGGAAATTGCTCGATATCCATAGGTATCCCTTTTATCAAAAATTTTCTTTCAATTTCAAATGTCATATTCATTAACTAAATAGATAAAAATGAATAATGCGAAGTCCAGCATAGCTGGGAATAATATTGGTATTTTTTGTAAATATTTTCCTTCATTATTAGTTTTTCGTTATTAGTTTTTCATTCATTTTTTTATGTTTCCTATATGCAAGCAGATAATGGATTTTTAATGTGAAGGTGATAAAGAAAAGTACCCACCCGAGTGTTGCAAAGACAGAAATATTTCTATATTGCTTTTGTTGAGTATTCATATCGGCATTTGAGTTTTCTTCTGCTTCCAAGAGGGAAGTATCCAAAGAACTGAGATCACATCCGACTTTTTGGATGATTGATTTGAGCTCTTTTTGATAGCTCACTTCGGATTTGCCATAAAAGTCTGCTAGCAGCGTACATTCATCTACGGATGCTGATATTTTTTCAGCTTCCTGTGCTATTTTCCTAAACATTATCGGATTGATTTGCTTATTGAGCGCCATTCCTGTAGCGGTTTTGAAATTATATACGCTTTCCGTTTTGTTCGCTCCTCCATAGGCTTGCTGGTCGGCGATAAGGATTTTGAGATCAATGGTGCTATCAATAGGAATCCGATCGTCGGGATAAAAAGTCAGATAATTTCCATTCCGTTTAAGATTTTCAGATCCATAAAGATATTGTTTTCCATTGAAGTTTATGATGACGCTGGTTTTGTCAATTCCTTTTCCGATGTCTTTGATATCAAAAATGAAATACTGATCCAAGGTCGTTCTTTGCTGAGTATCCTTGGGATAGATGAGATTGACGCTTGGCGGAACAATATCGGGTTCGCATTCTGGAACTTTTGCAAAATCGAGGTCAAAGCTTCCTGCAAGCGGATAGCTTTTGCTCGTAGTAATGGTTTCAGAACCTGTTCCTAAAATCAATGTCTCCTTTCCCACGACATCGCTTTTAAAGTAAAGCTGGAAAAAGGATTTGGTTTCTGTGGTAGAAGAAAAGCTAGGATTCTGCACTTCAAGCACGATCTTGTTATACTCGATCTTTGAGCTGGCAATGCCGTTGGCGGTGCTTGGCAGAATGCGGATGATTTCCACATTTTCTGGATTGTAATACAATACCAGGGTGAACTTAGTGATTTTCTGTCATTGCGGAGAAAATAAGATATCAGCTGAATTGGTGCAGCCGGCATGAAGTTTGTCGGCAGGTTGGAATCTTACGTCAGAATAGAGGGGTTGAAAAGTGACTTTTGCTCATAGAGCGAATCACAACATGGAGATGATGCCGATGCTTCATCGAGCGAGTATGTTTTTTGTTTTCATCATCAGCAAAGCTAATGGAGTAAAATATAGAGAGTATATGAACCGCGACAAAAATATCAAATGAAAATTACATTTGAAGTAGGGAGCAAGGAGCAGGGAGCAAGTGAAATAAACTTATAACCTGCAACCTGTAACTTGTAACCACCTATACTCATACGAGTAAATATCATTGATTTTTAGCATCAAAACGATATCGTCTATTACGTCTTTATTCTTTAGTATCACGGATGACTACTGATCTCAAGAAATTCGAACAGACCCGCAAGACCAATATAGCGAATACCATAGGTAGCGGTTTGCGATTAGGAGTGGAAGAGCTTTCTCGCGCAGTGAGCTGAGCGAAAAAATCAAATATAAAATGAGCGGATTTGCCAAAAAATCAAATCTCTCCAGAACTTGATAGATATGAGACACATAAGATAGAAAGGCATAAAAAAGCGGCATAACACAAAAAAATTAATTACGAATGATTAATGACGAATATGCCATAAAGCGTCCTAGCATAACATGAATATATTTACTTGCCCTACTAGTAGAGGTATGAAAGCAGAAGATATCATTCAAGAGATTATAGATCGTGAAGTCCATTTCCATTTTTCCAAAAGCGGAGGACATGGCGGACAGAACGTGAATAAGAGAGAAACCAAGGCAGAGCTCTATTTCAATATCCAAGATTCTGAATATCTTACTCCCGAGCAGAAACAGAGGCTCATCGATAAGGCTGGACATATGGTTCATCATGAAGAAAATATTCTCATTATGACCTGTCAGGAAGAGCGTCTACAGATAGCCAACAAAGAAAAAGTGATCCATCATTTCAGACAATTGCTCTGGGAATCGCTCAAAGAACCTAAAAAAAGAATCCCTACTAAGTTACCGAAATCTCAGCGCGAAGCGCGCATCATAGACAAAAAAATCGCTGGCAGAATTAAACAGCTGAGACAAAAACCGACTATAGAATTTTAGATACAGGATGCAAGATTCAAGATACAAGATTCAAGGACCATTAAAATATAGCTAAATAGTTCATGCGTCATGCATCATGCGTCATATATCATAGATTAATGTAGCATTTTAGCGTTTTAACATTGTAGAATTCGTATGTTAAGTATATACAAACAGCATTTTGCTCAAGCACTAGCTAAACATATACAGCTTCCTGTGGAAGAGCTTTTGGCGATGATAGAGATCCCGCCCGAAAATATCCCGGGAGACTTTGCTTTTCCGTGCTTCAAGCTTTCCAAGTTGCTCAAAAAATCTCCTCAGCAGATCGCTGAACAATGAGAAAAAAATCTGCAATCTGACTATTTCTCTTCGTTCCAGAATCTTACGGGATATCTCAATGCTCATATCAACAGGACGATGTTCATTTCCGATATATTTAAAATTAAAAATTTAAAATTTAAAATTAAAAATTCGTCGAAGACGAAGGTTATGATAGAATATATGAATGCGAATCCCAATAAGCCCCTCCATATAGGTCAGGGAAGAAATATTTGCATAGGGGATAGCATGAGAAGGATCTACGAGGAGCTTTGATATACCGTCCACGCATTCAATTACGGTGATGATAGCTGAGTAAATGTCGGTTACAATATCGTCGGCCATCTTTTCTATGATTATTCTCTGGATACGGACAAAAAATTCGATCACTATTGCGGTAAGATCTATGAAGAGATGAGAAAACAAGACGAGGACCCAAAATTCAAGTCCTTGCTTTCCGCGACCTTGCTCAAGATCGAAGAAGGGACCGATGAAAAGCTCAAGAAACTTCATTACGATTATACGAGAAGATGTGCGCTTGATCAGATCAGGACCTGTCGGAGGATGAACGCATTTTTCGACGCCATCGCCCGGGAAACGGATGTCCTGCATCTCAAATTTTTTGCTGAAGCGCTGGCATTGCTCAGAGAAAAATGAGTCGTGAAATTCATGGACGAAGGTGAAGCAAAAGGCTGCCGAGTATTAGATCTATCTTCCTTGCCGGAATATCAGAAAGAAGAGAAGCAATATCAGATCCTCATAAAATCTGACGGCGTCGCGACCTATATCGCCAAGGATATCGCATTCGCGCTTTGGAAGCTCGGCTATATCTCCAAGGATTTCGGATATGCTATCTTTTCGGAAGATCCAAGAGGACATACGGTCTACACCACTACTTCTCATCCCGAAGCGAAATCGACCAATCACGATTTCTGAACATATGATACAGCGATCACCGTCATCGATAACAGGCAGATTCCAGCTCAGACCATAGTAAAATCTACATTCACTTTATTGGACTACACCAAGAAACATAAACACTATCTGCCCCTCGGCTATGGGGTCGTCTATCTCACTCCTCAGACCTTGACGAAATTGTGATATAAACTCAGTTCCGAAGAGCTTGCTGAAAAAAGGCTTCCCTTCTCCAGCAGGAAATGACGGACCGTGACATTAGACGAAATGATAGTCATGCTGCACGAAAAAGCGTATTTTGAATCCAAAGAAAGGAATCCGGAAAAAGATGATATCCGACTGGATGCCGTCGCCGAATCGCTCGCCATCGGATCGCTCAGATTTTTCCTCATGAGATCAGATATCGACAAAGATTTGATTTTTGATATCGATGAGGTGTTGGACATGCAAGGCGAAACCGGTGCATATATCTTATACACGGGAGCAAGGATCCAAAGCATCATCGACAATGCATGATCTATCGTTCATCTCGATGAAAAAACAGCAGCATCATTACTCACTCAGCCGGAAGAATTCGCATTGATAAAAAAAATAGCAGAATTCAACGATATGATTATCCAAGCGAAAGACGAGTTAGCACCATATCTCATCTGCAGATATTTATTGGATATAGCTAAATTGCTCAATAGCTATTACGCAAGTGTTCATATCATGAAATCAGAAGAACAGACGAAGATAGCAAGGATTATGTTGTTGAAAAAAGTGCGTGAAGTGATCCAGAAATGAATGGATCTGGTCTGAATGAGATTTTTGGAAAGGATGTAGCTAAAAATGAATTAATCAATTACGAATTAACGAATTACGAATAAAAAAAATCCGTAATAAGCAAATGAATTTTAGTTTATAAAAAATATGTGATGAAACTTCGTGAAGAACGAGAAAAACGTGGTATGATCAACCAATTCTCAAATGAAAAAGTGTTTGATCTCCTGGAAAAATGAGGACAAAAATTCTATATCTGATTCGATCCTTCCGCGGATTCTCTCCAGATCGGGAATATGTTTTCGGTCATGGCCGCCATCCATCTCATGAAATATGGCAACAAATGCTATTTTCTCGTAGGCGGAGCGACAGGCATGATCGGTGATCCGAGCTTGAAAAACGCAGAAAGATCTTTTCTTTCCGAAGAGCAGTTGAGACATAACGAACAATGCATTTACGACCAACTGAAGCATTTTCTCGAAAACATCAAAAAGAATCACAAGATAGATTTCGACTATGAGATGGTCGATAATTACGATTTTTACAAGGATATGAATTATCTCAAATTTCTCCGTGATGTGGGGAAATATATGACCGTGAATACGATGATCGCCAAAGAATCGGTGAAAAAAAGGATAGAAGATCCGGAAAAAAGCATCACCTATGCGGAGTTCAGCTATATGCTGATCCAAGGATACGACTTCCTGTATCAGTTCGAAAATTACGGTGTGAATATCCAGCTCGGAGGTTCGGATCAGCGATGAAACGTGACGACCGGAATGGAGATCATCAGAAAGAAATTAGACAAAGAAGCGTTCTGTTTGACTATACCGCTGATTACCGACGCATCAGGAGCGAAGTATGGAAAGTCTGAAGGGAACGCTGTCCGAGTGGATAAGAAGAAGAATAGCCCGTATTTCGTGTATCAGTTTTTCATGAATGCCGAAGATGCTTTGGTGGGGAAATTGCTCAAAGTGTTCTCGTTGAAATCATTGGAAGAGATTGACGCTATAGTAAAAAAACATATGGAAAAGCCGGAACTGCGTTACGGACAAAAAGAGCTGGCAAGCCGGGTCGTAGAAGTGCTTTTCGGAAAAGAAGCGGTGCAGCAAGCGGAAAAGATTTCCAAAGTGCTTTTCGGAGGAGCCGATATCATGGAGACCATCAAATCATTCACTAAGGACGATATTGCTGCGTTATATATGGAAACTTGATGAATGGCTATGAAATGATCGGAAATGAAGGTTTTGGATATGTTTACTGAAGTGGCATTAACCAATTCAAATGGTGATGCAAAGAAAATGATACAATCTGGATCTTTATATATAAATGAAATAAAGGTTGAAGACCCGCAATTTATAGTTTCAAAAAAAGACTTTATCAATGGTGTGCTTCTCTTGAGAAAAGGCAAAAAGCAATATAAGATTGTAAGACTATTAGAAGCTTAGATTTTTTAGACAAATCTCTGAGCTTCTAAAGTCCTAAGTTTCTAAGCCTCTAAATATGCCTAAGCTTCTATTTTTCCTCTTGCATTAAATACAAAAAAAGCTAGAAAATACTGTTTAAGTATTTTTTGTTTTTTAGAAAAAATTACTTCAGCTATTTTACTTATTTTAATGGCAGCAGATGAAAATCAATAAGAAAATTATTTTTGCAGTGCTCTTTATCCTCTCATTGGTATTCGTATTTTTTGTAGGAAGGACGTTTGACGCCCAAACAGGCAAAAGAAGCTTTATATTCACTTCACATGGATTATCCCATTTCAGAAAATGATTGGATGTATCGGGAGGGACAAAGCTTGTCTATAAGATTTCTTATGATAAATATGAAAAGATCTATACCAATGTCGCTGAATTTGAGGCACTGAAAAAAACGATAGAGACTATCATCATGAAAAACATAGATAATAGGATCTCCAAATTAGGGGTCAGTGATTATAAGGCCTATGTGCAGAATATGGACAATCAGCATTATATCGTCGTAGAGATCTGAGGTATCGCTGATCTTGACCAAGCGAAAGGGCTTATCGGAAAAACGCTCGAGCTTGAATTCAAGCTTCAGAATCCCGCTAAACCGACCAAAACATCCATTGCTGCAAGAAAGGCATTGGCAAATCAAGTGCTTGCCGAAGTAAAAAAATCTCCAGAAGAGATCCAACAGCTTCTCGAAGGAAGGATGTCAGAAAATATCTATCATACTATTTTTACAGGAAATACCTTGGATCAATTGCCTGATCTGTATCAAAGGAATCCAAAACTTCTTGCAAATGCGGAGATAGGAAAAATATACGGACTCATCGAAGGAAATTATACTACTATTTATCAGCAAACAGAGAATGCCATCACACAAGGTACAGGAGTCGCTCTAGACGGATACACCATGTTCCGTGTATTGGACAAAAAAGAAGGGAAGGATCTGTCAGGAAACAAAGCTACTGTGTATGCATTTGAAGATATTTTTGTGCAAGATAGGGAAACTCGGGTGCCAGCGACCGATGGACAGAACATCCTCAATGGGGCGTATTTCAAGTTTGCGAATTCCAGCGCGTCTGAAATGGGAGAACCGGTAGTTGTCATCAATCTGGACGAAAAAGGCAAAGAGATATTCTGTAATGTGACTCAAGCGAATATAGGTAAACCCATGGCGATTTTTGTAGGAGGGAACCTTCTCACTGCTCCGAATATCCAAAGCAAGATCTGCGGAGGAACGGCCCAGATTGACGGATCATTCACAACAGAATCCGCTAAACAGCTTTCTGATGCGTTGAATGAAGGTACATTGCCTGCGCCGTTGATTCTCATGCAAGAGGAAAAGATCAGTCCATCGCTTGGAGACAATGCGTTGAACGGAGCATTGCTCGCATGATTGATAGGATTTTTCGCTATCATGATACTGATCTATTTCATGTACGGAGTAAAAAAAATGATGCTTACCGGAATAGTGTTGATCTCATTTTTGATGGTGCTTGCAGCATTTATGAAACTTACGGATTATGCGCTTTCACTGAGTGGAATAGCGGTCATCATCCTTTCGATCTGAATGGGAGTGGATGCAAATATCTTGATATACGAAAGGCTCCGTGAAGAGCTCAAAGAAGGGAAAAGCATGACATGAGCCATTGATAATGCCAAAGATAGAAGCCGGCCTGCCATCAGAGATGGCCAGATCAGTACAGGATTGATAGCATTTGTCCTCTTTTCCATGGGTACTAATGTATTCAAGGGATTCTGATCCATGCTGCTTGTGACGATGCTGCTTACCTTGCTTTTCAATGTCCCATTGACCAAAATACTTCTCCATATGTTCTACGATAAAAAATAATAATAAGACGGATTGGACCGATGAAAACAGATTAGGAAAATTATCTAACCTGTCTAACCCCTCTAACCCGTCTATCTCCTTTTAATTCTTTAGTCTAGTCCATGAAACAAAAAATCTTTTTGATCATCGGTATAGTGCTCTTAAGCTTTTTCTGAATATCGATCTACAATGAATTTATGGCGAATCACGCCTATTATCAGACGATGTTGGCAAGCCGGGTGAATCGGAAACTCATCATCCGGAGCATTGTAGCGGTCTGTATACCGATAGCGTATATCATCAGATCAAAGGTTTTTTCCGTCAAAAGGTTCTTCATAACCATCATCCCGCTGACACTGATGTTCTATACGGCAGCATTCACCATGGTAAAAGGTGGTATTGTCTGATGATCAGCAGGATTTATCATCCTTATGCTCAACACCTTGCTGCTCTATTTCTTGGGAGTATATTTTGTGCTTGGGATCGCTGCATTAGGGACATGGATATCAAAGAAATTCATTAAGTTCACCGAGACCAGACGACAAGAGATGCTAATAAATTTCTGAATCTGATTGGGAATCTTCTTGCTCATCGTATATATCTTTTCTATGATTCATCTTCTTCGAGGAGCAGTGATCCGGATACTTTTCTTGGGAATCGGATATATCTATCGACGCACAAAAAACGATATGCTCCAGTACAAAACCATCATCAGCGATATTGCTGACGAATTCAGAGGCGACAAATTAAAATCCAATCGACGAAAACGGATAGGCGTAATTTTGTTGGCTATTTCGATCATCTATTATCTCTATGGATTCCAATTGTCGTTCATCCCGTATTCGACTGCGTGGGATGCTAACCATGAATATATGTATATCCCGAAAGTGCTTGCGCAGAATCATGGTGTTCTTCGAGGAAATGCCGGTGTAGCTTCTGCAGCGCCGCAACTCTGGCATGTCTTTATCACATTTCGATTCTCACTTATCAATCCGATAAAGAGCCGATTTCGGCTTGCTCCAGATACGATCGCTGTGTCTATGAACTTCATCAGCGGAATATTCGTCCTGATCTTTGGAACAGGACTCATCAAAGAAGTGCTCAGCTATTTTTCATCCAAAAAAACTGAAGAAGACGATACTACTACGACAATCGGCATGTATAGCGGACGGATGATGCTGCTCTTCCGGCTTACGAGCTGAATGGGCGCATTCTTGGTGTTTGTCGATAACAAGACGGATCTAGGAGTGATGGCATTGACGATATTGGCGATCCTTTCTGGATTCATCTTCCTCAAGCATATTTTCGATAATCGTGAACATGGACTCAAATTGCATCGGGATTCGCTCAAATATATCATTATCTCAGGAGTGATGTTCGCATGGGCGAGTATGGCCAAACCGACAGCATTCATCGATATAGCATTATTCGGGTTATTGCTTATAGGGCTTCGGATAGATAGTATCATCGCTATCGGAGCTGGTATAATGACCGTAGGAATTACTGGCGTTCTGCAAATCGCTAATGCGCCCGATATGATGACTCCTGCTGCAGGAAAATATGTGGTCCTTATAGGATTGATCGTAGTCGTCCTTGGAATAATAAGAATGATCATGAATAAAAACGATATCCAAGGAAAGTTGTCAGATAAAAAAAGATTATTCAAATATATCTGTATCTGGTTGGCTACCTTGATCATAACATTGCTGGTCTTCAAATGACCGAATATGCTGATCAAACAAGTGAACGATCATACGCTGAGTCCCGGAACTTTCATCAAAAGCATCCTTTTGGGAAAACAGGAAACGAAAGTGCTTCTCGCTGCGACTGATACGAAAGCGTTGGCCCAACAGACTGCAGTAGATGAGACGATACTTGCTACGAGCAATCTCTCACCTGACCAATGCAAGCAAATGACCTTTACAAAGGAAGAATTGAATGCTGACGTTAAAAAAGCAGTGACGAGCAATGAAGATGTAGGAAGGTATGTCGGATACGGACGGAAAGAAATCAGTAAAAATGGAAGATTCAATCTCGGCTATGGATTACTCAGAATATTCTATCCAAAAAACAATGTCTGTTACGGTACTGACAGGCAAGCGAAAAAGCTTTGTACTAACGCTCAGGCCATAGAAAATTTCAATGTACCGACACTCAAGACATTGTTCGCTCAAGCTAAGCCATGAACCGAAGTTTACGGTCTCTTGAGTTGAGCGCTTGCTGCGTATCAAGAGAAATGAAGCGGAACAGTCATCAATCCTACAGAATATAGGGATCAGATAGTAGCCCTCAGGCAATATTATCAGAATCATGCTATCAAGACCGAGGCAGGAAAAATAAGCGTCCCATATAGATATCTCGTGCCATTCAATGTGGTCTTCAATCGATCCTTGCAGAATCTGAGCAGTTATTATACGGATATAGGATTCGTGCGGTTATTGATATTCATGCTATTGGTGCTCGGTTTCGTGTATGCGCTTTTCAACGCAAAACGTTTCAGGCAGGATACCAACTTAGTGGTGCTTTCAAGCGTCACTATCATCGGTCGGGCTATCCGGTGGATCATAGGATGAGGTATCGTACGGTATGGAATGGGACTTGTTATGCGGACTGTAATCGCTGTCGCTATGATCCTCAGGGATATGTTTGAGCATTCGACAGATGAAAAGGAAAAGACTATGATCTATATTCTGATGTTCCTTTTTGTCATCCGAGGATTGGTGCAACTCATCCTCAACTTTGTCAGGATCTCTTCACAAGGCGGAACCGGTCCTTTCCTTCGATACAAAATGAATAATGGGAAAAGCGTGGAAATCAGTACGAGCCTCCAACAGAAAGAGATCGTGAAAGCAGGATATGGACGAAAAGATGTCTTTGATCTCCAATTCCCTCATTATAATAAATTCATCAATTACGTCAAAAACAGGAAAAATACTGACGGCGTATTGATTGCCGGAACTTATATGCCGTATTTTCTAGACAATCAACGCAATATCAAAAATGACGGAATGCTTTCTCGGTTCCGAGAGCAGAATAGCGATGGCAATATGTGTAAATCATATCAGAGATTGAGAGACAATAATCTCAAATATCTCGTCATCGATCCAAATATCTGAACCGTTGTCATGGGAGAAGGAAATGAATCGCTCTTCAATAGGTTCTTTGCCAAAAAGGATCCTGTAACGGGAAAGATAGAGGAAGACGGAGCGATAAGCAATCTCGTCAAACTTCGGAAAGCAGGATATATCAACTTGTTCTCTACCAATAATCTCTGAGCGAAATATGCGTTCAGTTTAGACGATGCAGCTTTCAAAGCGAAATTCGGAAATCTTTCAGCCGATGATCTCATCTTCATGAGAGCAAAACTCTCTGTTGCAAGATTCTTCCCGGATGCTCAGGAACTTCTCAATTTCATCGGAGAGACATTCACTAGCAGGATAGCTGATGGAAAGGTCATCGGTGATATCGCTGACGTGTACGGAAAGGATGTCGATGAAAGCAAATTATTTTCTGTAGCGCAGACGATACTTTCCCAGAAATGAGCTTCTGAAGAGCTTACAAAAACCATTGAATGATTGTCGCAAGACGAACGTTTGATCTTGATGCAATATCTCGGACTCATAAATATCTCTCAATCGAATTCTACGCAATATCAGGAATTCGTAAGCAATATCCTCAATCAGAGCCTTGGCGGAGGAAGCCAGTTAATCGTATTCGAATTAAATTAAAACATTGTGAAGATTATGAAGATTAAAAGATTAGCAACTTAGTTGCTTACATACAAAATCTTTTAATCTTCTAAATATTTTAATATTTTAATCATAGTTGTTATGAAATTAGATGTATCAGAAATCAAAAAGAACACCATCCTCGAGATTGATGGTCAGTTATTCAAAGTAGTGGATTTTGCATTCATGCAGATGCAGCAAAGACAAGGAAGCTACACCTTTAAGATGAAAAACCTCATCACAGGTTGAGTTCAGAGCTTGACCTACAAATCCGGAACTGTTTTGGAAAAAGGGGACGTAATTACAAAGAATGCGATCTTCTTGTATAATGCAGGAGATACCTATACCTTCATGGAAAACGATACCGGTGAGATGCATGATTTAAATAAATCCATGGTCGACGATATCGCTGGATATTTGAAGGAGAATATGGATTGTTTCGTCATGGTCTACAAGGGGAATGTGATCAGCGTCATCTTGCCGCCGACAGTTTCCTACAAAATAGTTTCCACCGTTCCTGGCGTGAAATGAGATAGAGCGCAAGCAGGAAAAAAACCAGCGACGATAGAGACTGGAATGGAGATAATGATTCCGCTTCATAAGAATGAAGGCGATACCGTTACCCTCAATACGCTTACGGGAGAAACCAATTAGTATTTAAAGCATAGACATAAAGAAAACAAGGGAAGCGAAAGCATCTCTTTTTTCTTAATTCTACCTAGTTTTTTATAACAGAAAATAACTATATTACCCCGCCAGATGCATGACAAGACACTTTCTGAATTCGAAGCAATCAATTCATTCGAACCGAAATGAGTCACATGCATATGTG
>CAZWTC010000017.1:0-14715 GCA_964637175.1 uncultured Candidatus Peribacteria bacterium | reverse complement strand
GCTGTAAAAGTACCAAACGATGCCATTGTAAATCCCAATAATAAAACATTTGGGATTAAAGCTGGCAAAAATATCCGGATACTAGAAACACAGCCAATAGAAAAAGCAATTGAAGAAACAAGAAAGTTGTCAGTGACAGCATAATAAAGAAATTTTGTTTTCATGTGATTGATATAAGAGAGCTTGAGTATCCTGCTCTCTTTTTATTTTATAAAAAAAAGCTATCTGATAATAATCAGATAGCCGTACCCTTTGGGGACGGCCTGCCCTTATTATAAGGCGTACAGAACAAGTAAACTACTCTACCCGTTGTGTATGCCTGATAATTTCAAATGCCGTCTCCAAAGATGTGGATGCGAACGTTTCGCTTTGGTAAGTTACTTCGTTAGCGAACAAATCTTTAGAATACTAAGAGATTTGTAATGAGAGTAATTGGTAATGCCCAGCTGGCGTAACTCATTTTTGTTTGGATGTTATTTTTGTTTACGGCTAGAATTTATCCTTATAAAGGATGAAAACAAATAGATTATCTCATTATCATATAGCTTTTCGTTAGCACACGATACGATAAAATATAAGATATATATTGTCATTTTAGTATAAACATGATGTAATAATTATCAGTTACAAGTTACAAGGAGCAGGTTATGGATTATAATTTGTAATGTATCAATTAAAAAAAGGCCAGAATACGAGTTCTGACCCATTATTAGACGTTTAGATGTTTAGACGTTTAGATATTTAGATTAATTTTTCCTAATCATTTAAATCTCTATATCTATTGAACAAAATTCACAGTAGGAGCTACATCAGCTCATTCATTAGCTTCGAATTGCTGAGCTTTTTGGAAGCCGAAGAGTGCAGCGACGATATTTGCAGGGAATCTGCGGATATAGATATTCAAGGTATTTACGCTATCATTGAAATTCTTTCTTTCTACGGTAATCCTATTTTCCGTACCTTCAAGCTGTGTCATAAGATCACGGAAAGCTTGGATGGATTGCAAGGTAGGATAATTTTCCACAACAGCCAACAATTTAGATAATGCAGACGATACCTCCCCTTGCGCTTTCTGGAAATCAGCGAACGCTTTGGCGTCATTGATATCGACAGTCACTTTCGTCGCGTTTGCCCTAGCATTTACTACAGCGACCAATACGCCGCTCTCTTGTGCTGCTGCGCCTTTTACGGTGTTTACAAGATTCGGGATGAGATCCAATCTCCTTTGATAGACGTTTTCTACTTGTGACCAAGCGGTCTTTACGGATTCGTCAAGCTTCACTATGGTATTGTATTTGCCGACGACGAACAATGCTGCAATCAGCACGATAGCTCAGATGATAAGTAATGTCTTTTTCATGAAAAGAATTTTTATAAAGTAAAATTATTAAGCTTAGTGCATATCTCAGAAAGATAGAGATGCGTATCGTGAATCAGCGAAGGGATCTTGCGCTCCTCCACCTTATCATCTATAAGATAGTAAAAATTCTGACTATTGCAAGACCAAGCCACATCGAAGAGCGAAAGCAATTCTTTCATATCCTTGGGGATCTTGATATCAGGATATTTGAGATATAAGGCTCATTCCCGTAAAATCTGCATTCCAGGCAAAATATGCTGCAAAAAGTGTTTCCCTTCGTCCTGAGATAAGTAATCTTCCCTCAATTGGACGCGTTTATTGCGGATTTCGAGTTCAAGCGCAGATCTGAGATCAGATATATTGAATGATAATGCTTGTAATATATCATTTCCATAAAAAAGCTCAGAATGGTTTCTTATATGCAAGAGTTTTAGACAAAAGACATCATTTCCCTCCTGTATGTCATCTTCTGTCAACAATATGAATTTTTCACGAGCGAAGAAAGACCTGATGGAGTTTAGGAAAACGAAATTCACCTCCTTGACAATAAAAACAGGGATTGTCTCTGTACCCTTTTGATATAGATAGATAGACGCCAATCAATCTTTCAATACCTTGATGATATGCTGAAGTTTTTTACTACTCATGACCATACTATGAATTTAAAATTTAAAATTTAGAATTTAGAATTTAAAATTTAAAATTAATGTATTATTATCGTGATCCAGAGGATCCTCCTCCGCCAAAGCTACCGCCGCCGAATCCGCCGAAGCTTGATCCTCATCATCGGGATCCTCCTCCGCTTCATCCTCAGAATCGTATTCCTCTTCCGCCAGCTCATACCTTGCCAGCAAGCGCCATCAACACGCCGAATAATAAGAAGAGATAGGACATGAATGCAGCTATGATGAAGCTGGAAATCGCTAGAGTGACCAATAAAGAGAGGACAAGTCCGACACCGGCATAGATCCATCGACCGTATTTCTTCATCTTTCTGCCTTTGCCTTTGGTGGAAGGAACTGTGACCCGACGTCCGAATCCCGATATCGCGATAAAAAACACAAGGAAGATGAATCAAAAATAATCTTCATGAGAAGAGGTGCTGGTCGTAGTATCTTGCGAATATTTCTGCACTATCGTAGGATCTTGCTTGATATATCACAAGACATCATCAAGCATTTCAATGATCCCTTGATAATAATCCCCCGCTCTGAAATTTGACGGGAAGCGCGCTTCGCCTATTTTTTTGGTGATAAGATCCGGAAGCGTGCCTTCCAAACCATATCCCACCTGGATAGACCGTTTCCTATCATCAATCGCTATCAGAACCATCAACCCATTATCCTGACCTTTTTTCCCGACTCATCGCTTATTCCCTACATCGGCTGCTGCGAGATTGATATCATCATCAACCGTCGGAACGACCAAGACAGCGATTTCGATACTGGTAGCCTTTTCTATCTCTTCTATTTTGCTTGTCAGATCGGCTTTCTGCGTTTCAGAAAACACGCCGACCTTGTCAGTTACATATCACTCATAGCCAGGGATATCGAATCCGCAGACCACTCCTATCAGAAACATGAATAGTAAACTTTTTAATATAGACTTTATCATACAAAACGCACAATGTAAAATCTAATAGACTATTTTTCTTGTTCATTATCAATTGAAGTATTTTCATGTGGATAGCAACACATAACATTGTCCAAATATTGGATACCGCAAAAATAATCGCAGATGGAGACGTTCTTCACAGCACATTTATGGCTATTCACACCATCTGCTTGATTCCAAGGACACTTAGCTTGTTTTCGTGACGTCTGGTCTTCTGAAGTAAGATCAATATCCATATTTGCACCATCGAGAACTTTGATTTCCATTATTTAACATTCAAAATTTAAAATTTATTTCTGAATTCTGAATTATAAATTCTGAATTAAAATTAGTAAGTTCAATCAGATTTGCTTTTCAGTTCGGTGAATTTCATGATCTCTCTTTCAAAATATAATTCTGATTCTCCGACAGGTCCGTTCCTGTTTTTCCTTACGCAGATATCAGTCAATCCTTTCTTGTCGGTGTCAGGATCGTAGTAATCTTCTCTGTGCAGCATGATTACGCCATCCGCATCCTGTTCGATCGCTCCAGACTCTCTGAGGTCGGAAAGTTGCGGCTTTTTGTCGACCCTTTTTTCCACTTCACGGGAAAGCTGCGATAATGCCATAATAGGGATTTCAAGTTCTCTCGCAAGTTCTTTGAGTCATCTGGATATTTCAGAGATTTCCTGGACTCTATTGCCGGAATATCATGAATTCGATCAGCTCATCAATTGGAGGTAATCGATGATGACAAGGTCAAGCGTATTCTTTTCTATCTTCAGTCTCCTGATTTTCGATTTCAATTCCGGGATGGTCGTAGATCATTTATCATCGATGAAGATATTGGTTTCGGAAAGGATTTCCATAGATTCACCCATGATCGTAAAGTCTTCCGTATCCAATTGTCACTTACTGATCTTCCGCATAGGGATGCCGGAAACCATGGACAATACTCTGTCCGCTATCTGTTCAGAGCTCATCTCCAGAGAGAATAAAGCGACGCTCTTCTTCTGATCCACTGCCATATTCTTCAATATATTCAAAGCGAACGCTGTCTTTCCCATACTCGGACGGGCAGCGAGAATGATGAGTTCTGCAGGCTTGAATCCGCCGAGCATATCATCCAATCCGTGATAACCGGAAAACACTTTTCTGAGATTCGCCTTTTCGGGATGATCGACGATATCCATATACTCCTCCACTCTTTTATTCAGGATCTCTCAGATGGAATGCACCTTTTCGGAGACATTGTTCTGCGTGAGATCAAAGACCCTTTTTTCGATATCCTGCAATACCTGCAAGGTATCCTTTTGTTCATAAACATCACCGATGATCTTCTGTGACGTCTTGAGGATATTTCTCAGTACGGATTTTTCTTTGACGATTTTCACATATTCAGGACATGATGAAGTGCTCAAGAGGAAACTTGAAAGCTCATAGAGATAATCGGTTCCTCCTATAGTATCCAATACGGTATCTTTGCCTAGCTGATCAGCCAGAGTGACCACATCTATGGTTTTGCGGGATCACCGAAGCTTTTTCATGCCTTGATAGATATAGAAATGTTCCCTCTGATAGAAATCTTCAGGAGCAAGTCCTATGCCGTCATAATAATACATCAATTCATTATCCATGAGCACTCCGCCGAGCGTCCCTTTTTCTGCATCGATATTATGCGGAGGCAATTTGATATCTTCCAAGCTCACCATTTCGAATACACATTAAAATAGTAAAATAATATGAAGATTAAAAGATTACATTTGCTAGCAAATTAGTTTACGAATCTTTTAATGTTTCAATCTTTTAGTTTTTTAATTAATCGATGCAAGAGGAAAATAAGAAAATGTAGGTAAGAACTATATTTTTAACAATATTTTAACAGTATTTTGACAAACACGCCATTACTTGCGAGACATAAATCAATACGCGAACTGAAATCATTTTTCGATCAGATCAATAGCGAAATTTTCATTCACGCCATGCGCATTGCAATCTTCATTGACGAGAGGGACGAGGACAGGCTTGATATTCAGCGCTCTTTCCAATACATCGACTATAGGAAGCCCTCCTCATGAATACTTATAGAAGACAGGCTGACCGAATACCTGATGCAGGACCGCTTCAGCTTTTTTGATATAAAAATTATTCGTATCTATCTTCACCGCTTCATACATATCACCGACATCCAGTTCATAATCGAGATACTCCGGAAGCGTGGTCTGCAGCCGTTGATCAAAAGCGCCGAGCACCTTTCTCGGTGTCTGATTTTTTACGATCCTGAAATTGATGTGCGCATGAGCGACATTGGGAATAGCGTTTTTGTATCCATCACCGATATGCCCGCCGGAGATTCACGTTATCTGGATCGTGGGTTTGAGTCCGATCTGAGTAAGCATATCTATGTCCTTGTCTTTGAAGATGGTCTTGATTCCGGTATCTGTCATGAGTTTTTGCGTATCGGTTTTCATTTTTTTATTTTTGACCAGGACATCGAATGCAACATCTTCTACATCATAATAGAAATACGGGATAGTTATCTTATTATTGATATCATAGAGTTTAGCGAGGATCTTATTCATCTCGTGAACGGCATTGGGAACTATTCATCAGTACAATCATGAATGCAGATCAGTCGTGGCTGTAGTTATCTTCAGTTTGGTATTGATCCCTCATCTATATCAAGCATCGATGCAAGGCGTAGTTCATAGGATATAAGAATCGGAGATCAGACAGAAATCCGAAAGCAAATCCTGCCTATAATCGACAAGGAACTGTTCGATATATTGAGAACCGGTCTCTTCGTTTCCTTCCAACAGCACGATCACATTATATCCTAATTTCTTGGTATGGATGAGATCAAAAATCGTAAGCAGATGGATAAGGAATTGGCCTTTATTGTCAGCGACTCCTCTGCCGTAGATCCTATCTTTTCCTATATATAAGGAGAAAGGATCGTTTTTCCGTCATTCACCGACATCAGCAGATTGGACGTCATAATGACCGTACAGCAGCATCGTCGGCAAAGACTTATCTACAGAAAATTTCCCCAGAACAAGCGGATTGCCGTATCCATGGACGATTTCAGAGACGAATCCGTTATCGTGCAGCATGGCATTGAGATAGATAGCTATTTTTTCATTATCATTCACATGATTGGCATCAGTGGAGATGCTTTGGATACCGACAAGCTCTTTGAGTATCTGATAATATGCAGCAAGCATGACAAACAAAAAAAACATAAAACAATCTGATGTATGTTGACGTTTATGTTTTTGTTTTTCGGATGAATGCTCTGTTACGAACGGACTACTATTGATGTATGATTCTACAACCAAGTTACAAGTTACAAGTTGAAGGTTACAAGTTGAAAGTTACAGAAACCTGCTCCCTGTTACCTGCTCCCTGTTGTTTATTCCACAACAAGTTCCTTCAGTTTTTTCTTCGCCTTCTCATTGGATGGTTCGTATTCCAAGACTCTGAAATAATATTTCTTCGCATTGTCGAGATCATTCACTTCCTGATAGAGATCTGCAAGAGTAAGCATATATGCGGAATTATTGGGTCTGAGTTTTATCACTTTTTCCATCTCCACGATAGCGTCATGCTTCCTATCGGTATTGTAGAGCAATTCCACCATGCTGATATAATATTTAGGATTGGAGGGATTGATGCCGATAGCTTTTTGGATAAGCAATTCAGCGATATTGAAATCACCTGAAGTGAGATAGATCTCACCTATCTGCCGGATCGCTTTGTGATCCTTAGGATCCATCTCCACTATTTTCTTGAGGATAGGTAATGCTTTTTTGTAATTGCCCATGGTGAAATACAGATCTGCCAAGAGCTTGTTGAGATCCTTATCTTCGGAATCGATTGCTAATCCTTCAATGACTTTCTTTTCGTATTCATCGAATTTCCCATCTTTTCTCAATCCCAACGCATCGTAGATGATCTTTTCAAGCAGCTTCCTTTTTTTGATCATGGTGGTCTTGTCTTCATCATCATCCAGCAGCATTTCAGATTCAGCATGCGTAGAATGGGAAGATTTTGGTTTGATGATATCATCTATGCTATTGAGAAACGCCTGTTCATCGTTTTTCATATCAGCGATCTTTTCTTCGCTTACATGAGAACGTAGGCTAGAGAACTTTTTTCTATAGAGATGCACAAGCTCTTTTTTGAATTTGACCAATGCATCGAAAGTATCTACTCTACCCAATAAACGGCTGAGCTTTTTGAATATCTTGCTGGAAAAGAAAAATGAAGCTATCCCTATCGGCAACGTGATAAGGATCACCGTCAACAACATCCAGAGCAATACAGACATCTTTAACATCTCGACTATGATAACAAGGTAAATGAATTTCAACTAACATCTAACAAATAATAACTAACAACGATGGTATTTTTTAGGAGCATATTCATTATTTTCCGGCAGGCTTATTCCTATGAGCATCTTGTACTGAAGATTTTGTTGGTTGATTTGATGCTTCAGTAGGTTTTTCTTTCGTTCCTGTGATTTCCTTAGTGGATTCTTCAGATTTGCCAGGGAGCTTAACTTTTTTTATTGTCGTATACGGAATCCTTGCGATTATGCCATCTTTGGTCTTTATCGTCACATCACCATTCATGATATTGAAAGAGAGGACGGTTCCACAGATTTCACATCATGTGTTTTCTGCATAGGATCACTTCGGCGGGAATTTTTTGCTTTCTTCGACATACGTCTCCAATTCATAGATCAACGAGCATTTCAATTTTCCGCATCTTCATTTCAATTTTTCGATATCCCTTCATTCCAGATTCTGCATGACGATGTTTTCTATCTCTACACTTGGCAATGGTCTAGAGCTTTTGCAGCAGAGATTGATGCCGTTGCATCCGATGAGGCAATCAGCTCACGGAGACATCTTGATCATATCTCTCGCCCCTATTTGGAATAAAAAGATATTTTTTCAGAGCTCTTGTCTGAATTCTTTTACAAAGTCGGTAAATACATATCTTTCCTCGGAATAGAAATAGAAATAGAGTTGGTCAGCGAAAATCTGATATCTCGCCGTTACGGGAATAGAATCAGGGAAATTCTTTTTGAATAATTTTTTGAAAAGAGGGAAAATATCCAAAGCCAATGTCTGCTGTTCATTGAAGAATTCCTTGTCCTCACCCTCAAGCACCTTCTGGAACGTACCCTGTCTATCCGTCGCTATTTCGTGACCAAGATAGGTACCGAGCGTCTGCTTGCTCACACCTGTCTGATCAACGGAAGAATAGATGATCTTGTCTCCGGCTTTGAGCTTCGCGAATTGCGCGTCATCCACTCCTTTGACCAAGACGTTTTTGTTGGTATATCGATCTAGTACATATGCGTTTTTCATGAATACACTAATTAACTAAATAAATAGACGGATTAGATGGGATAGACGGATTAGATTAGATGGGATAGATTCCTAATCCGTCTTTATCGGTCTAATCCATCTTATTTCTTGTTTTTTTTGTCTTGGAAAAATTCGTGATCATGGATTCAAATTCTTCCTTAGTGAGATATTCTTTGTCCAAGAGCACAAGCGAAAGTTTTTGGATCAGGTGTTTGTTTTTGATGATGAGTTTTTTGGACTTATCATAACAATCGGCGATATATTTCTGTATTTTTTCATCGATGATTTGTGCAGTCTTTTCGCTATATCCTCTGAACATGCTGTATTCATTCTTGCTATTTTCCGAATAGGTCACTGTGCCAAGATCCTTGTCCATACCGTATTTTACGATCATATTGGTAATGATATCTGTCGCTTTTTCAAAATCATTGGAAGCTCAGGTAGTGATATTGTCCGCACCGAAAAAGACCTCTTCAGCAGCCCTTCATCACAACAATGAAACCACTTCATCAAGGAATTTCGCTCTGGAATTAAGATACATATCCTCATTGGGCGACATCCAAGTCATCCCTAAGGCATGCCCCCTGCGGACGATGGAAATCTTTTCTATAGGATCGGCATTCGGGAGAAGATGAGACGTCACTGCATGACCGAGCTCGTGGAACGCTATGATCTTCTTTTCCTGATCTTTCATGGACTTCACCTTCTTTTCCGGTCCCATGATGACTTTCTCCAAAGCATATTCAAAATCATTCTGATCCAAGATACTCCTATTTTCCTTGGCTTCTTTGAGCGCTGCTTCATTCACGATATTCTCGATATCAGCACCGACTAGACCGCTCGTCCTCTTTGCTAACGAAGGGACATTTATAGATTCATCTAATTTTTTGCCTTTGAGATAATATCAGAAAATAAGCAATCTCTCGTCATAGGTCGGCTCGGAGACATAGACTTTCCTATCGAATCTTCCTGCTCTCAATAATGCAGGATCCAAGATATCAGGCCTATTGGTAGCAGCGATGACGATGATATTCGTGGTATTGTCGAAGCCATCCATTTCCGTAAGGATCTGATTCAGCGTCTGTTCTTGTTCTTGATGTCCTCAGGTCGATCATACTCCTCTCTTTTTTCCGATTGCATCTATCTCATCGATAAAGATGATGGCTCTGCCGACAGCTTTCGCTTTACCGAAAAGCTCTCTCACTTTGGCTGCTCACATACCGACGAGCATCTCCATGAATTCAGAACCTGAAACAGAGAAAAACGGCACATTAGATTCTCCGGCCACTGCTCTTGCAAGCAAGGTCTTTCCTGATCCCGGCTGTCCGTATAACAAGACTCCCTTGGGATGTCTAGCGCCTACTTTATGATATTTTGTTGAATTTTTGAGATAATCGACGATTTCAGAAAGCTCCATCTTCACTTCATCCATACCGGCCACATCAGAAAACTTGGTCTTCATATTTTTGGATGTATTCAGTTTTCCCGCTTTGACGCTGAAAGGAAATCCTCCTCCGTTCTTCGGCATAGCGAATCTCATGATGAGCAACAAGACGACGAAAAACAGAAGCAAAGGTCAGACATCTGACAACAGTTGCGATCGCCGTGACTTTTCATTGAATTTCACATCGACGATGACTTTTCACGTCAATGAGATTCAGAGATCTTTGAGTGAAGTGCCCAGAGGTTTCTTGGTTTCATAGAGATTGACATAGTGCTGAGTGAGATTTTTTTTGACCGTCATAAAAGAGACAGAAGCTCATGTCCCTAGATCTTGATATCCTTTGAGCGATGTTTCGTCTTCCAAGAGTATCTTGGTGAACGTTCATGCTGTATATTGTTTCAAAAAATCATTCAATGAGACTTCCTTGGTTTCACGGACGACTTCTACCGTATTCCCTTGTACGCTGATAGTCTTATACACCTGAATCGCTCACGTAACTACAAGGATAAAGAGCAATACGAACCAAAATCATTTTTTCATACTACGAAAAAAACATCAAATAAAACATTGCCGTATAACTATACTAAATCTGGAACGAATTTCAATCATAACACCAAGCTAGTTAAGGTTGACTTTTAGAAAGAATTCTATATATATTTTTTTATATATAAAAAAATAATTATGAAAGAATTTGATGGAATCTCAGGTATCTGGACCTATAATGATATACCAGAAAAAGATGAATTTGTCCTAATAGCGAATGGCCCATTTCAGGACAATGCTAAGGAAGCAGGACGATCAAAAAATAAAAACGAACTCATCAAAAAAGGAGAGAGAATACATTCACGTATGTATTCATCCTTACGGATATACAACGAAAAAAAACAGATTGTTTGGGATGCATTTTTACCAACAACATTTCCTCCAAGCGAGGAAGAATACGATCCTGAATATTTGGAAAAACTAAATGAACAAGAAAATCAAAAATAATTATTTTATGAGCTGTATTTCAGCTCATTTTTTTATGCCAACACATCACCCATTTTTTCTTCTAAATATTTTTTAAGCCCAGGCAATCACTCCAAATTTGGATATTTTTCCAATAACCATTTGGCTCCTTCCTGGATCTTTTCCAAAAATTTTAAATCTGACAATATTTCCAAGGGAATATCGGATTCTCAGGACTGCATCGTACCAAGGATTTCTCCCGCCCCACGATTCTGCAGATCTAATTCAGCTAGTTTAAATCCATCATTGGTATCTTCCATAGCCTGCAATCTTTTCCCTATATCGCCTGATTTGCTTTTGGTTTCTAAGAAACAATACGACTGAATATCAGCTCTTCCTATCCTTCCTCTCAATTGATGCAGTTGGGACAATCAAAATCTTTCAGCATTTTTTATGACCATAATAGTCGCTTCAGGGATATCTACTCCCACTTCAATAACCGTAGTAGACACAAGTAGACAAATATTACCTGTCTTAAAATCCTGCATCACTTCTTCCTTATCTTTTGATTTCATTTTTCCATGAAGCACACCTATCTTACCCTGTAATTCAGGATAAAGTTCCTTGATATGTTCAAATTCTGCCATCGCTGATTTTACATCTTCCAGCTTTTCTGATTCCTCGATAAGCGGAGTAACGACAAAGACTTTTTGTCACTTGGCAATATGATCAAGTATCCACGGTTTGAGTTTTACATATTCTTTTTCTGAGATGACTTTGGTGATGATTGATTTCCTTCCTATAGGCATTTCATCAATAATGCTCACATCAAATTCTCAGAAAAAAGCTAATGCCATCGATCTTGGAATCGGTGTTGCACTCATCTGCAAAATATGCGGTGCTCAGAATCTTTTGAAAAAAGCTCTCTGCCTGACTCAGAATTTATGCTGTTCATCGATAACAACGAATTGCAATTGTTTGAATTTAATGTCTTCCTGGATTACAGCATGAGTTCAAACTATTATATGTATCCTTCATTCAGCCAGATCCAATTTTATCTTATCTTTTTCTGATTTACTCATAGATCAGCTAAGCAATGCTATTCTAAGTCATAAGGGAAGAAATAGTTTAGCCAACGTCTTATAATGCTGATGAGCTAATACTTCAAGCGGTGCTAAAAATACTGATTGCCCTCAGAATTTTTTATACGTATAATATGCAGACGCTGCAGCGACGACTGTTTTACCGCTTCCTACATCTCCTTGGAGCAATCTCAACATCGGTTTAGGCTCATGGATATTTTCGGTAATATGCTTGATAACTTTCTTTTGTGCATTAGTCAATTCAAATGGCAACGTAGTAATAATATCTTTTATAATTTCTCGGTCGATAATCTCATGTTCCATATTCGTTTTATTTAGCTGGTAGGAAGTCCTGTTTATAAGAGAATATAATTGGATTCTCAAAAGTCTGTCAAAAAATATTCTGAGATTCGCTTGTTTTTGCTTTTCGAAACTGGTAGGATAATGCATTTCCTTAATCGTTTCTTGGACACCGATAAGTCAGAATTTTTGTATGAATTCACTAGGTAAGTACTCAGAAAAAATTACGTCAACCTTGTCCATCAGATTTCGCATCTTCTGTGCGAATCGTCCTGGCTTGATCCCCATAAGCTCCGGATAGATAGGAAAAATCCTTCCGGTATTATATACATCGGTTGCCGGTTGCAGGTTTCATGTTACAGGTTTTCATTCATTATTCATTATTCATCATTCATCATTCATCATTTCGTTTTCCGGCGCTTCTGTCTCTATGATATCGGGATGAGAGAATGTTATCTTGTTGAATTTCATGCTCGGTTTACCGACGATGATATATCGTTTGTCTTCGTTGATCTTGCTGGCAAGGAATCAAGAATTGAATATCGTGATAACTCATGTATTTCCTGCAGGATCGACAAAATTAATCGTATAAATCTTTTTGCCTCATCTGGCAAAAATACTTTTTTTGACGATTTTACCTTTGGTTGCCGTAATCCCCTTTTCATTGAAAATCAATTCGTTCAGATTTCTAATCGTAGATCTATCTTCGTATGCTCTCGGAAAGTATTGCAAAAAATCCTTCACGGTGACAATTCATTGTTCAGCGAGAATCTTAAGGTATTTTGGTGTGGTTTTGAGTGCAGCCTTGAGTTCCATGATATGATGATAGATATTTATATTTTGAAAACAATAACATATAGGTTATACTTTTTCTACTTCTAAAATCCTATCCACTCTAAATACTCTTTCTCCTGATTGAGTATGGCAATATCATCTTACTCACAAAAAACTGACTCATTGATAGCACATATCTCCGATTTCATACGGTTCAAATATCCTGCGAGACAGAATGTCCTGAGATTTGAGATAAGACATAGATATGCGTCATTTTGCAGCAATGACTTTGGTAAGCAGCTGTATTTTTTTATCCAAAGAGAGTATCAGTTCTGGTCTGGCAGATTGGATTTCCGCTGAAAATCTTACGACATGGTAATCCAATTTTACATGATTATGCGTGACTGGCGTGGTCAATATGATCCCTTCTAAGGTACGGCAACGACTTAAGGCAACATATGCCTGTCCATGCGCAAAAATTCCTGAACTCAAATCGATGATAACCTTATCAAACGTCTTTCCTTGGCTTTTGTGGATAGTTACCGCCCAAGCAAGCGTAAGCGGTATCTGAGTAAAAGAACCGACAGTAAAAGCATCTAAACGTTTTTTGCTAGGATTATATTCATATTGAGAGACCCTCCAAGTATGGGGTCAGACTTCGACTTCATTTCATTCATATATCTGGACGACAATGCGATCTTTTTTTAGCAAGGTTATTTTTCCTAGTGTTCCATTGACTCGACGTCAATCAGGATCATTAGCGATAAACATCACCTGAGCTCATTTTTTCAAAACCAATTTGTCATCAGCAGGTAGCTGCCTCCCTTGCATTTCGCCTTTTGCATGAGCAGGAAACGTAATCGCAGGATGATCTACATCAGCGAGATAGGTATCATTGATAGTAGTTACGATAGCATTAGTGCCGGCAAGATAGACCACACCATCAGCGATTTCAAAATCATCACGCACACAACGATTGAGTGCATCCAAATGGTTTTGTTGGATATTTTTGGTCCTGATAGCATTCAAAATATCAATAAATTTCTGATCCGATTGACGATACACTTTTTCGAGTTCGATAAACTCCAGAGAAAACGCTTTCCTCTTCATGATCTTCGCTTCAAAAAAATACGGGCTCGCATATTCCTTTTGGAAAAAACCTTTCTCATATTTAGTGACCACAGGCGGCAACTGATATAAATCCCCAATCATGATAAGCTGTACACCACCGAAAGGCTCAGAAGATAATCTTACGATTTTGAGAAATTCATGGATACAATCAAGCATATCAGCTCTCACCATAGAAATCTCATCTATCACTATCGTATCAAGTTCAGTGAATTTTTCATCCCCTACTTGAAATTTTGCTTCCTGTTTCGCTTTTTTGACGGTAACCGTAGGCGGAAATCAGAAAAATGAATGAATGGTCGCTCATCAGATATTGAGTGCCGCCACTCACGTAGGAGCCAAAAGCACAATATTTTTTTTCGTGGTATCCAAAAAATGCATAAGCAAAGTAGATTTTCCCGTTCCAGCTTTCCCCGTAAGAAAAATATGCTTATCACTATGTTCCATAGTTTCCAAAGCTTTTGTAGCTATCGCATCAAAGATCAAATCAGCCATATAATCATTCATAGGACAATAAAAAAAATAGTATATCAAAAAGTATACTACTCATCTCATCAATTTTGTACATAGTGTTTTCAAACTTTATGTCGATGTGATAAATGCCATGAGATTCGAGAACTTCAACCTGTCTTGCCATTTCTCTGCACATAAAAGTAAAACAGGATATGAAATATTTAGTATTATATAAAAAATGTCCCCAATATTCAAA
>CAZWTC010000016.1:0-14854 GCA_964637175.1 uncultured Candidatus Peribacteria bacterium | reverse complement strand
CCGCAGTTCTGCGGGGTTCAGTCCTGTACCACCCACCATACAGAATAAAAATCTGGTTTAGCAGCCAGCTTTTTTGTTTTCTTTTGAGTCTTGACAATTGTATATATATAAGTATAATCTCATTTCTTTTCATTTATTTTTTCTTTATGAAAATGCTAAAACCACAAGAACATATCAATCCCACGATTTCTAAAACTCCTGAAGAGGATATTTTGGACAAAAGCAATTATACCATTAAGCAATATCTAGGAAGATTGCTGTTGTTCACTGATACCAATAAGACTCTTAAACCTGTGCTGAGAAAAATCAAGGATGAAATGTATGAGAATTTCTGTCGTACTAAAATCTTCAAATCAGAAGATATCAATAAGATATTCCGGCTTTATGCTGATAAACATCAGGATATAAGAATTTCAAAGCCACAATTAAAACTTTTTTCCAAATATCCTATCACTGTGCCTGATGTCGCTGAGACAGAAAACCTTAGAATCACCCAATATATCAAGACATTGAAATTCATCAGAAAATGATTGCGTCCTATGATGCAGAATATACAATTGCTTGCGTCTGATGCCAAAACCCACGCTGCTGATCAGATGAAAAAGAATGTCGGTGTTATGTATTCTGATTATGAAGGCGAATCGGAAAAGGCTACAGAACATGAAATTGCAAAAAAATATTTTACAACATGAATGGAAACTGATTCCTGAAGATTTTCACAGACATATGATCAAAAACGATTTTTCCTTGAACAAGACGTGATTGTTGATTATATTAAACATAATGATTATCAGGATCTTATGATTTTTGCGCTTTTGTGATTCTATTATTTCAAAAAACCTAATGTCGTCTATGAAGCGTTTACGCCTGAAGAGCTTCAATGACTCACCGTTTCCTTCACGTTGCCAGGTTTCCATCCGACATCTCTTTCTCTCTGAGCTTTTCTCAAGATTATAGAACATCTGGATTTCAAACGTCTCTTTACTGTGTAAAAAAATCGAACGAAAAAAACCACCCGATATGATAAAGAAATTCAGTGGGTGGTTTTAAAAAAGTTTACGTTTTTGCATATAGATTTTTTTTAAGTTATTACTATGTGGATTATTTTTTTTTCGTCACTAGGCCAGATATAATACTGTCCTGCCATGAAGAATAAGTCATCCACATTCATTAGGTAGAGCACGTCTTTTGTGCTTATGTGCATCTTTCCCAAGAAATAATTGGTATTTTTACAAATTTTTTTTGGAAAGAAAACATCAAGTTTTTGCCTATCTATCTCTATTTCTGAATAGATAGCCCATTTTTCTTCCGGAACAATCGGAAGTCTCTGTAGATTTTCAATTGATCTTTTTTGCTTGTATATGTCTGTAATACAAGCTTTTATTTGATCTTTTATTTTTTTCTTTTCTTTTCTGGAGACATTATTATCTCCAGTAAAATACATTCGGATGTTCATTTTAACCTCCTTTCAGGGTTTTTTTGGTTAGACATTTTTTTGTTTATACTATAACTGATAGTTAGATTTTCGGTAAATTCAAGCTGAAAAGATATATCCTAAAAAGAGAGATATCTGATTTTTTCTCCATAATTATCGCATTTATTATTCTATTGACATTTCTTATTAAATATTTATATTCTTTGTACTAAAAACAACAAAAAAAACATTATATGGGAACAGTTATTTATTTATCAAAATCGCTGACCAAAAAAGTGTATACTATACATATTGGTCATTTGTTCATCAGCTTTATACAAGCTATTGTGTATAATGTCTTAAAACCTTTTCTAGGTTTTATTGGTGACGGTATTGTACTCTTTATTGCTATTGTTGTGGAAATTCTTCCGTATGTATTTACTGCAATATGCATATTATTAATCATTTTGTTTTTGATTTTTAGTTTTATGGTTTAAAGTTAAAAATCCCTGCTATTTCTGGCAGAGATTTTTTTATGATTCAAGGATTTATGGCAGCAGTCAGCTATAATGCTCGATATTTTTCCATATCATTTCCGGAGTGAGCTTTTGCAGCTTGCTGATGAGCTTGGGATCCGAAAGCTCTTGTTGGCTTACGGGAACCGCAATACCGTCTATGGTTTTGCTGTCTTTGATATGGAGTGAAAACGGAGCTCTCGCTAATTTTCCCGGAGGCGTGTTGCTCGTATCCAAGATGATCGCTCATTTTTTCCTTTCGTGGCCAGCCAGAACCTTTAATTTCGTCGCTTTGCTGGCTTCAGCTGCCCGTTTGGTAATGAAACTTTGTTCCTTATCTTTTCCGTAGCTGAGGCAGCTGTCATAAAATATATGATCGATATCTTTTTTTAGCAATATATAGATATGGAAGCTTGCCCCTGTCCGTAAGATAAAAAGCCTGAAATCGATAATGTCGTTGAATTGTCTGTCAGATATATTAGGTCAAAGTGATGAGGAACGAGAAACAAGGGATTGAAATTGCTTATCTTTTGTAATTAGCTGTGTAAGTGCTAGAGCTACTTTTCTGGCGTCATCAGCGGAATTTGTCTGTCTGTCGATATCGATGAAAATCCTGTCGATGCTGTCGCCGTATTCATTGTTGCAGGCGTAGAAAAAATTGACCAGTTTCCTTGGAACGAAATATTTCCGCAGAAGTATCTGTTTCGTTGTGAGCTGATCTTTTGCTTCATCAAGATGATGATTGGCCCTCAGCTTCAGATATTGCTCATCTATTTCTTTGAAATCCTTTATGAAAAGCGGCGTCTCTTTTGTTCCTCTTTTGAGCAGGACGAATTTTTCGCCGACGATCTTGCTGGCGATCTCTTTCTTATCAAGAAAATTTTGCAGGTAGGGAGCTACTTTCCCGTACCACGCTAAAACGTCCAAATTCCCATACGGATGAAGAAAATCTGTCATCAACGGTATAAGCAAACGTAAAACAGATCTTGCTTACTGTCATGCATGTATTTTTTTTATTCTTGAGTGATGATGATATTGCAATAATTCCTATTCTCTTCATTTTTGATGTTGTTGCAGATGGATTTATCCTGGCTGTCTTGGGCCAAAGCGATATAACAGCCGTCTTTTGTTTCTGCATCGCTGATATTCGCACAAAATTCCGGTTTTTTTTGAGCTACTGCTTTAGTCGCAATACACGAATCTTTTGTCATCAATCCTTCGCTCAAAGCTTCTATGCCATCGCAATCGTTAATGCTTTTGGATCAAAGTTTGACTCCAGCTTTGCAGCTCAATGCACAGCTTTTCCTTTCTTCTGCGGTTGCTGCCAGCCAAATGGAACTCCTGCATAGCACGTCACAATCTGCATTTGTTAGTGTCTCTTCTTCAGTGGTCGTAGTCTCTTCATCGGTTGTTGTAGTTGTGTCTTCGTCTGTTGCAGTATCTTCTTCATTAGCGTCACTGCCGTTTGTTACGTTTCCTGTGCTTCATTTGCTTATAGCATCAATCTCTTCGCAATTGTTGTAACAGGTCGCTTTGGCTGTCGCCGCTTGATCTCCCCGTAAGACTGCTTGCTTATCACAAAGTGACTGACAATTCTGCAAATTTTTTGATGCGCCGATGGTTCCGATTTTTCAGATTTTCGCACATCCTGCGACTACAAGAAAAGATAAACAAACAATGATAATCATACTCATACTCATTTTTTTTGTCATTGGTTTATATGTTATAAAATAAAAAGAAACTTTTTATTTCTATCTAACAATTCGTTTTGCCGTTGAGGGGACTCGAACCCCTAAGTCTTACGACACACGCTCCTGAAGCGTGCGCGTATACCAATTCCGCCACAACGGCGAATCATCCGCCGAAAGCGGATTTTTCATATTTTTCCTTATGCTTATTTTGCCTTTTTCTGGAAAAATGCTAAGTAGATGATCGGCAAAAGTCCTACCGTATTGAAGATGAAGAGGAAGATGAATCGTGTCAATTGCTTCTTGCTTCCTGCTTTCCAAAGTGCGATACCTTTCCATACGATCTCTCGTACCATAAGCAATCCGAGCAAAGCGATAGTCCCTTTTGTAAAAACTGGTACTGATTGTGCTGCAATAGCTGCTGTTTGTGCGTCCATTATACTATATTAAAAAATTAAAAGATTGACGGATTAATTCATTTTTTGTTAATTAAAAAGTCATTTGATTATTGTTTGAATTTCATTTTCTGAGATTTTTATTCCACTGATTGTTTTAAGTTCGTTTTGAATTTTCTTTATCACAGAAGTACTTAATAATGCTTTTTTGAAGTTATCTTTGCTAGTAGCTATTTTTTTTTGATATATGGCTTCGATATATTTTTTAATGAAGCTTTCTTTGTGAAGATATTTAGCTTTTTCTGTAATTTCTTTTGGAGTTTCTTGTAAAAAATTTATTGATAATACTAATTTATCATCTATTTTAGAACCAAATGATAAGTGATATATTCTTCGTTCTTTTAGATTAGTTAAAATAACTCGTTTTATTCATTTAGTTGATGCGTAGCTATTTGCTTGGAATAAATGATTTTCATTTAGATCAATTGATACTGCTTTTACTTCTATCAAGAAGCTTAATTTATTGTTTATCTTTACTCAATAATCACAAAATTGGTTTCTGATTTTATATTCTGTTGTTATATCTTCCATTTTGTCATATCCTCGAATCTCATTGAGCATATCATTTATTACATTGCTCGTATCGCTCTCATTAAGCGCTTTTTCATTAGCAATTCTGATTATCTTTATATATTTTTTGATTCAAGAGATAACCATTTCTTCATTTTTTTTGTTGAGTCTTATAGAATCTTTATTCTGTTTCCTTTCTGATTTCGGCTTTTTTATGGATTCTATTGTGGCTGGTAAAGCAATTGCATCTTGCGTTTCCATGATTTAGATATTTATGAATAAAAAGATTACGAAATCAAAATCCTTCCTGCGCCTGATTTTTCTATTTTTCAGAGTTTCAATAATAACGGTTCTACGTCTTCTTCTACCGCTTTTTCGTTGATTCCTAATTGTACGGCGATGGCTTTGACACCAAGCGGTCTATCTGCTTTTTCCAATATTTCCAGATATCTTGCATGAAGGGGAGTCATACCGCCTTCTTCGATCTGGCTGTGTTTGAGGAATTCCGCTCGAAGGGATTCAGTTAAAATTTTTTCTTGGGATTTTGTAATCACGAAGTCACGGATCTTCACGCAGAGATTGTGGATTTCTCTCGGTACTGCGCCTACTTTCGCACTGATTTTTCAAATGATTTCTTCACTGGCTTTGATCCCGTATTGATTCAGATATTTCTTTATGATCACTTCTTTTTCGCTTTGCGTATATTCCATGAAATGGAAATGATAGACGAATCTGTTTTTGATCGGCTGGCTCAAGGACTCGGATTTTGTCGTCGCTCCGATGAGCGTGAATGGATTGATCGGTATCCTGACATTGCCTCATTCCGGCATGACCATATCGATGACAAAATCTTCCATCGCGATATAGAGGACTTCTTCGATGTTCGGTTTCAGTCTATGGATCTCGTCGATGAATAAGATATCTCAGGTTTCAAGCGTATTTAAGATACTGATGATCTCAGACGGTTTAGTGATCGCATATCCGGTGACTGCTTTGATGTTCACTTGTCCTTGTTTGGAAATGATATGCGCCATCGTGGTTTTGCCGAATCCGCTGGGACCGGAAAATAAGATATGACCGATATGTCACTTCCTTTTCTTTCCGCTATCAATCGCTGTTTTTACTACTCCTTTGATGTGTTCCTGCCCGATGAATTCTTCGAACGTATCCGGTCTTCCGGTGTGATTGATGTTCAACAGCTTGTCCGTATTGATTTTCTTTACTTCCATACTACAATGTTTATTTAATAAATTACTTAATTACAAATTGCAGATTGCAAATTATTTTTTATTCTTTTAAATGATTAGTCTGTATTTTTATTAGTTTTCATAAATCTTGGATAGTGAACCATCAATAATATAAAGAATAGTATCGTCCGGATTCATCCGCTGAGCAGATCTTCTTTGAAGAGCGCGTTTCTTGCTTGGATAAGCATCACTTTTTTCTCTTCCTTGCATGTTGCGATTTCTGCTTTTGTAGGTGTAGCCGTCTGTTTATCAGCGACAATGGTGTTTGAACATTGATCCAGCTCGTAATATCTTTCTCCTACGATATATTCGTCGTTGGTGATGATAGTCTTTTTTCCTATCGCATAGAGCAAAAATCCTCAAGCGACTAATGTCCCTATCACTCCTACAAGAGTCATGAGGAGAAAATAGATTCTAAATACGCTTCGTCCATGAGATTTTGTCGGTACTGTTTTTTTTGTTGCCATACTACAATTGATTAAAAAATTAAAAAGTTATGAAGATCACAAGATTCGACTATTGTGTCTTTGTAATCTTATAGTAAGCGTTGGTATTGGCTATCGGATTGATGGTGAAGGTACTGTCTCCTATCCTGATCGTTCATTCTATGAGTGAAAGATTGCTGACGATGAAACTGCTGGTCCCTATTTTTTCTTCTTTATCAAGCGAGAAGATATCTCCGTATCGTACGAAATTGTTGGTGAAATATTTTTCTGTGGTCGATCTCACTATTTTGTATCTTTGTCCGAATATCTCTATATATCCCACTTCAAAGTTTCCATTGTTCAAGAGATTCATATCTACATAGACATTGGATTGAGGCAAATTATTCGTTCCGGTGATGATGGAACCTGGTACGGTGCTGATGATCTGATTCTGTACGGTAGTGCTATTGAGATTTTGCATGATCTGATATTTCACTTTGAATCTATAGAGAAACAATGCCACTTCATATCTGGTGATAGGGTTGTCGAAGGTCACTGCGTCAGCTGGTCCGATCATTCAAATATCCTGCGCTTTTTCAAAGTAGTTTTTCCATCGAGGCGATGTGGTCTCGTCAAGCTTTTTCCCTTCAAATAACCTTATGACGGCAGCGATGAATTGTGATTTGGTGATGGTGCCTTTGGGGTTGAAATATCCGTTGGATCATTGCATGATGCCGAGATTGCAGACTTGCTGTATATATGTCGTCAAAGAGGCGTCTGCATTATTTATGTCGTTAAATGTACAGTTAACACCTGATGTCTCTATTTTTGTAAAGTTGAATATATTTGCAAACATGCTTACTATTTTCGCTGATTGCTCCCTATTGAGGATCTCAAACGGTTTGTATTCGCCGATGGTTTTGTAACTGGTCAATCCATTATCATTCATCCATCTGATCGCTTCAAGAAGTTCAGGATCGTTATTCACACTAAGCGAATCTGCCAACGATCAGAAATTCTCTAATAATCAGCTATTGTTGCTTTGGCCTGTCGTTTCTATCTGGGATAGTTTGCTGATCATGGTGAGCTTCAGCGTTTCATCAGTGACTATCTCTTTGAGCCTTCGTATGTATATCGCTATCTCTTTTCTGGTGATCTCTGTGTCAAATGCTGTCTGATTATTCAACGTTGTGAGACCGAGCGCTTGGCTTTTGATATAATAATCTCCCCGTCGCGGCGTCCTGCTTTCATTGGATATCTTCCCTTCAAAAATCCTGACTAATAGTGCCATGGCTTGCGGTCTGGTGAGTTTCTGTGTCGGTAAGAATCTGTTGTCTGTGGTCCCTTTGAATATCCCTCGTTTACACGAATTGACGATGAATCCTGATAAGCTTGCATCTACCTCATTCGCATCTGCAAATGTACAACTGGTGTTTTTGGTCTCTTGACTGTAGCCGAGTTTGACAAAAGCTTGTCCGATTATTTTAGCGGCTTCTTCTCTTGTGAGTCCGTCATCAGCTCTATAATCGGTTTCATTGCTGTATTTGGTCAATCCATTGGCGTACATCCACGCAAGCGCTTGCTGAAATTCTGAACCAGTCGAAAGTCATCAGGTCTGTAAAGCCAGAAGTCATCAACTTGTAGTATTCTGTCCTGTACTTAGCGTTCCTGTGTTTGTTGTCCCTGTATTTATTGCTCATGTGGTTACTGAGCCGGTATTCATGACGATAGTTATCTTTTTGGTTACGGGATCTATGACGATTTGGAAATTTCCGGTCGTTTCGGCCATAGTAGGAAAAACGAGAAGAAGAGCAGTTATGATCAATAGCATTCAGAGTAATTTTTTTTGCATGAATAGGGAAAATGGATAAAAAATCGACAAATACTTCGCGACAAAGATTGATAAAAGCTTCATGATTTAAGATATACTAAATATGATAGGCTTTTCAATATAAACTTACCTAGACCGTTAGATACTTAGATGCTTGGATTCTTAGATTTATATTTTCTAATAATCTAAGTTTCTAATGGTCTAAGCTTCTAACAGTCTAATCCGGTCTAATTGCTCTTGAAAATACTTGGTAAAATAGTAATATACACAAAAAACCTTTTATTTTTTTGTTATTGTGAAAAAATGACCCACGTACAAAGAACTTTGGTAGTATTAAAACCTGATAGTGTAGGTCGTAGTATCGTCGGAGAAGTCATCTCCCGTTTTGAAAGGGCAGGACTCCATATAGTCGGCATGAAAATGATCCGTCCAGACAAAGAATTCTTACATCATCATTATGAAAATATCGGGAAAGTCTTAACAAGACACGGACAGAAAGTCTTCGACATCACACTTAAAATGATGTCTACAGGACCTGTTGTCGCTCTTGTGCTTGAATGAGTGGAAGTCGTAGAATATGTCCGCAAAATCGTATGATCGACCGAACCGAAATCTGCCGCTCCTGGTACTATCAGAGGAGATTATGCACATATGTCCTATGCGTATGCAGACCAAGTCGAAATAGGGATCCCTAATCTCGTCCATGCATCAGGAAACATCGAAGAAGCTGAAGTGGAGATCAAACATCGATTCACGGAAAAAGAATTGTTTGACTATGCTCCTATGCATAAAGCATTTACTCGTTAATTGCAGGAGCAGGGAACAAGGAGCAGGGAGCAATAAACCTGTAACTTGCAACTTGTAACTTGTAACCAATTATCTTTTAATTTATTAGTTATTATAATGAAAACCTGAATACATGGAAATTATTTCAAAGATGTGGAAGTCACTTGTATCTGCGGCGCTAAATTCACCGTAAACGCGACTATTCCTGGTCCTATCAAAGTGGAGACGTGTTATCAATGCCATCCGGCATTCAACAAAGATAAGGTGATCAAGAAAGTCATCAAAGGAAGAATGGAGAAATTTTTGGAGAAACAGAAGAAAATCGACTCTATCAAACCTGCTAAGAAAACTAAATAGATACAAGATTCAAGATACAAGATGCAAGCATCAACGAGGAATCATGTGTCATGAGTCAT
The DNA here is from genome assembly GCA_964637175.1 of uncultured Candidatus Peribacteria bacterium. Lineage (GTDB taxonomy): Bacteria > Patescibacteriota > Gracilibacteria > Absconditabacterales > Absconditicoccaceae > CAJBLF01. The sequence goes on along the minus strand of CAZWTC010000016.1, from coordinate 5,567 downwards.
GGATCATGCATCCTTTAATTATCTAGTCGTTGAGTATGTTGAGAAAACAGATCATGAAAAGGTATGTAGATGTTGATACGATTTTTCATGTTATCTGACATAATGCGAGCGTTTTCGTCAAACTGACGTTGAGAACGCTCATTTTTTTGTGAGTCCTGTATGTGCTGTTCATCGTTTTGGACAAATACATCGTTTGGCAGTATCTGCCATGGTTTTTTGGTATCCTCGGGATATGATTTTTTGTAAAATATATCATTGATTTTCTCAATATCTATTTAGACTGACTGATCCTTTCTGAGAACGGCATTACCATGTTTATGCGGGAATGACTCTTCGACCATAAGACCGATTTCTTTGAACGGAACAAAATAGAAACGGTGAGCCACAACCAAAATAGCTTTTGGGACAAGCTTTTTGCGAAGGGCGACCTGAATATCAAACTCGAACACGGTATAGAATATCCGTTTGAAAATATCAACGCTCCCCAGAGACAAGCAGAAAAGATATTGAAATACAAAGCTCAATTTTCCTCAGCGATTCCTGCTGAAAATGCCGTCCCTATCACCGATGAAAAAATGGCTATCATCGCTGAAGCCTTGAGTGAGGTAGTGAAGGAATATATGGACAAGAAAAATGTGGAAGAAGAGGAGGAAGAGTATTAGACTGTTAGAAGCTTAGATGATTAGAAGCTTAGACCATTAGAAGCTTAGACCATTAGAAGCTTAGATGATTAGAAGCTTAGACTATTAGAAGCTTAGATGATTGATAGTCTATATGAGTACTTGGGGATAGTTGTTCCCAGTTTTTTTTTATAAAAAAAGCCGACCACATATGATCGGACTTTATAATATAGCATTATTTACTCTTTATAACAACGATCCCAGACTTCCGGATTTCCATATAATATAGGTACTTTAATTGAATGATCTTCCAATTTTTTGATACAAAGATTCAAAAATTTTGTGATAGCAATTAAATCATCTTCATCCGTACCATATACTCCCCGAATAAATCTGTCAAAAGAAAATTCGCCCAAAAAAAGTAATTTATTGTCTTTCGCTACAATGAACGTAGCATATCCATGACCACCTTGCATGGCGAAAGTGAATTGGTCTTTTTTTAATGTTGAATTGTTTATTACATAATCAACGAAGCTTTGATAGATTAATTCTTTAATAATTTCCATGATATAAAGTTTTTAGTTATGTTTTTTATTTTTAATGCTTATAGATATTTCTTATAAAGAGTCAAGTCTTTTGGATTTTACAATAATTTCAATTCTTTCAAAACTTTTTCGTATTTGGGATAATCGTTGCCGAATTTTTTTTGCATGTAGGTCTGCAGGATGTTTTTTCGGTCAGAGAAACCGCTGAGGTCATCTGAAGAGACTTTGAAGGTGTTCAATAGATTATCCAGATTCTCTATGTCTTTTTTGAGTCTGATGTCTTTGCACGATGTACGGAGATCAGGCGCGATGAGGTCATCAATTTTGTCGTAATCGATATGTTCGACGTTGAGGGTCAGTGAAATATTTGTCAGGTTCGGTTTGAGATTTTCTTTGAATGTTATGTCTCGCGCCGGTGAACTAAAATATTGTTTATTTGCTTCATTGATTGTTTTTAGTTCGTTCATGAGCATCGGTTCTGTGAGTGCTTCTTGGCTTCTGATGGTGACTTGCGGATTGATCATCAGCGGCAGAGCGGTGACCTTTTTGGTGGCGGTATCGTAATGGAAGACATATTTATTCTGATTGGTTTCGAGTGAACTCGTCGACCGTACGCTTCATAGACAGAGATAATTGTTGAATGTAAAAGGCTGGTGAAGATGCCCTGAAACAAGCTTGATCGTCGAGATATCTAAAAATGCTTCGTGAAGCGCCACATCTTTGTAATTGAATTTGGATTTCTGTCCGGGAAACGATGTCCCGTTGATATAGTAGTGATGGAATATCGTGAGATTGGGGTTTTTGTCCACGGCTTCCGTTACGAGCTGGTTGATGTATCACGAAAACGCTTCGTGCTTATTCGTCGATTTCGTCAACAATTCCGCAAAATCGCTGATAGCTTTGAGTCTTTCATTCTTTGGACTATAGCTCCTAATTGTTTCTTTACCTGATGTTTCTCACGGGAGAAAAAATGGCAGTAATAATATCTCTTCGCCTTCTATCGTTTCCACTATCGGCTTCGTGATGAATTTGATTTTTCCTCATTCTACATTCTGCATTCTGGATTCTGCATTCTGAATTATTTCAAACGCTTTCTGCGCTTCTTCGAAGACGAAAGAATTGCCTAGCCGATCATGGTTTCCTGCGAGAATGTAGAGGTGTCTGCCTTCGCCGAAGAGTTCGAGAAAGAGCTTGTATAATTGCAGCAATGCGTTTCTGTCGTATGCGAAATGGTAGACATAGTCTCCGAAAAATATGATGGTCTTTTCGTCTGGATATGCGGAAAAAATATCTCTGAGTCCTGTCAGGATTTTGTCTTGATAACGGCTATTGATATGGAGATCACCGACTAATAACATTGTTTTAGCGTAAAGCGTAAAGCTTGATGCTTGATGCATTTTGCGGTTTACAGTATAGTAATTTGGTTTGTAAAAAAAAGCCTAATCAGTATCAAGTATTAAGTATTAAGTAGAACGTATTAAGATTTCATTTCATTGTTTAATCGTTTGGTCATGAAAAAACGTTTACGATTGGCGTTGATTGTTATCTGTCTTCTTGTCCTTGCATGGCTAAGGTTTTTTTCTCCCGAAGATGCGTGAATATGTGATGGATCTGAATTTTCGTGCTCTTGATGAGCCTTGTTGACTCAGTCACTTTTACCTATTCAACAAATTCCCATGAAAATTTCTACTGATTTTGTCGATAACGGATCGATTCCTTCTGTGTATACCTGTGATGGGGACGGTCGTTTCCCTCTTCTGTCTCTAGAGGATATCCCTGCGGACGCCAAAAGCTTGGCGCTTATCGTCTATGATCCTGATGCGCCGGCCGGTGTGCGAGATCATATGCTTCTCGCTAATATCCCTTTGGATGGGACCGGCGCTCTTGTCATTTCACAAGAGTCGTTCGATCAATGAGTCCTCGGGCAGAATGGCTGGTGAGAACAAGCTCGATGAGCTCCGTGTCCGCCGAGCTGAACGCACAGGTATGTATTCAAGGTGTATGCGCTTTCCCGTATGCTGGAAATCTCTTCCGGATTTTCCAAAGAGAGATTATTGGAGATGCTATGAGGAATAGTAGTCGCTCAATCGCAGATCACAGGACTATATACGAGGCAATAATCATTTAAAGACTAATTTTTTGAATCACCGTTTTCCCGACTTTCTAATGTATTGACAAATCTTTTGTTTTATGTATACTTCAAAAATGAAGTATATTTTATATGATTATGTTTCCCTATGAGCATCAGTACTCCAAACCAATCTTCAAACACCAATAAAGACGACATAATAAACTCAAAAACATCTGCCATCAATATGTCGGATGATCTGAAGAAGTTATTAAAAGACAAACCGAGTTCTGGTGCAATCAGAAAAGCCATTATAGGTACAGCTGAAGAAAAAGCATTACAAGAGCTTTTGGATGCTCCGGAACAAAGACACATAGATGAGGTTCTTGATTTTTATAGATTAGCCCATTCGGTTGATCCAAAATTTCTTAGCCAACTCATCGTGGTAACAGCAAAAATCAAAGATATAAAAGATGAATTAGGCCATGAATTGTATGCTGTGTATTCTCAGGTCTGGGAAGAACTCGTGATATCTATGAAAACAGATATTGCTGATGCTATGGCTGGCGTGAACCATACAGCAAAAAATGCAAAAAAACAACGTGCTTCTGTCATAAAGAACTACTTTGATGAAAAAGCTGAGGAACTGAAAAAAAATCCTCGTATACTTTCTGATTTTTCCGGTAAAGAGGCGCTTTTGGATAAGATGATATCATATACTGTTTGTGCCTATAGTATTATTGAATCTTTTGCAACACAACTTTCTTAGTTTCTGTAGGGGTGGTTTCTTACTTCCCTAAATATTTTCTTATTTTGTAATCGATATCACCAGCACTGTAGATCACGATGATGGTGTCTTTTTGCGTTTGCTGGATTTTCTTTGTTACAACCGAAAAGTCCGTCGTGTAGGTTCCTCAGCATTCTTTTGCAAATTGTGCGCCTAAATCTTCAAGCGTTTGTATGTGCAAGTCTTGAATGAATGCGTGATGAGCGATGAAGTCCTTGATGTTTTCTCTCGCCGCATAGATGTCGAAAATCAGGATATCGTCATATTTTTTCAATGTCTTTGCAAAATCTTTTCGTCCGAGGACAACTCTGTTTATCTGATGCGGCTGGAAGATGACGGATAATTTTTTGTCAGGGAACTTCTGTTTGAGTGCCAGATACCCCAGTTCGATAGAGGAGGCCATATGCCCGTAATCCGTGAATATTTTTGCGCCGTTTTCATTCGTGGTGAGATATTCCAATCTTCTCCGTAATCATCAGAATGTCTTCATCGTGCTGAGTATCTTTGTTTTCGGTTCTTTGCATAATTTCGTCAGGAGCTCCAGGATCAAGGACCCATTCACGTCATTATGTTTTCCTCGTATATGGCTGAACGGAATTTTCTTTATAGAAATTTCTTTAGCTTGAAGCTTAAAGCTTGAAGCTTGAAGCCCTTTTGGAATCAATACTTTATTTTTTACTTTGCCGGCTAATTGCTTGAATGCTGAAAGATAATCTTTCATGTCTTTGTAGTAGTCTGTGTGATCCAGTTCTAAACTCGTGATGATCGCGTAATCGAGATCGAGGTAGAGGAAGTGTCTTTTGTATTCGCATGCTTCCACGAAAAAGCTTCGCTTCTTGATCAGGGACAAGGAATTGGGAACAAGGGATGAGAAATTTTTGCCTGTGAATATGTAATCAAAAATCGTTTTGATATCTTTTTTCGCTTTGGTGTTGATGACATAGCTTTGGGTATTGAATTCCGGTACGAGCGCTCATAAAATCCCTAATCAGAAATCCGGAAGGATCTTTTTCGCGGTGTGGATGGCGAGCGCAGTGGATGAGCTTTTGCCGTTAGTCCCTGCGAATCCTATCGTAGTGAAATATTTTGATATCTCTCCCAAAAATTGGAAATAATTCAGGATCACCATCACTTTCTTATTCGCTTTCATGATCTTCCTCGCTTCCTGTACTTCTTCGCATTCTGCTGTCGCTTCAGAATAGATGACGACATCTCCGAGTTGGATCTTGTGTTTTCCATGACCGATGATGACATTCAGTCACTTCGCTTTCAGCTTATCGGTAAGCTCGCTTTGATTGGCATCGATACAGACAATATTCGTGTATCACAAATCAGCGAGCATCCCTGCTACGCCTGACATTCCTGTACCGCCTGCTCAGACGAGAATTATTTTTGACATTAATGATAAATGATAGATGATAAACCCTTCGACTTCGCGAAGGACAAGTGATAGATGAAATGTAGTGAAGCTTATGAGGAAAACAAGAAAAAATAACTACATTGACTTTTCTTTTCTAATATATATAAAACTAAAAATAAAAAAATGA
>CAZWTC010000015.1:8087-15627 GCA_964637175.1 uncultured Candidatus Peribacteria bacterium | reverse complement strand
AAGTATTCTATCTGTCCTAAGATGACTCTATAGTCGAAGCGACAATCACGAAACTCTTCATCGAGATACGGCAGAAGTAATCGCTGCACTAAAAAAACACTTCATAGTGAATAGTAAAGACGATTCTACCTCAGCATTAACAGCATTGGTCGAAAAAAGCAAGCAAAACGAAGCTGATATGATAGCAGAGAATTCACACTTTGATATTTTAAAATCTTATGCGTATGCTGATGCTTACACCTACTCTTTAAGCGGACCAGATGATTATGCAAAGATAATAGACAGAGTAAAAACTGCTTTGAATTATTTTACTGATTGCGATAGTGATAAAAAAAAGAAACTAGACTGAATAATGCATGATTTTTTTGAAAACATGATACGACGTTCATTATCACGATACCAAAGGAGATACGGATATTTGTGACCAGATATATTCAGTATAGAACTGAAACAAGGAATGAGTATGGATGACCTGAAAAATCTCCTCCATGATTTTCTTGGATACAAAAATGATGTCATAAAAATTATGAACGATCGAATAACTCAGGAACAAAAAGAAATAACAAAGTGCGAAGAATCTATCAATACCTTTGATCGACCCACATGGGATGAACGTTGTAAAAACGCACCTTTCCGATGAGCTCCCATCAAATCAGATCAAGCATATCAACGTGAATTAAACGGCTATAAGCTTGATCTCGATATGTACACAAAAAATCTGGATTTGATGAAATCGTATTTGTTAGCAATGACATAACCCTACAGACACCTTAAAATAGAAGAATCTGAAAACCTTTTTATCATTTTCCCTTTCTACCATGAAAAAGATTCTCTTCACGTTATTCGCTCTCATCATTGTAGTCGCTGGATACGTTTTCGTCAAAACAATTACTAAAAGTGCTATTCCAACTGATTGGATCATCTATAGCGGTAATGATATCACTTTCACGTATCCGGCAAGTTTTGGCGCTAATGTACGGAGAGCCGTCACTCGGCCGCCAAAAGTCACCATCGTCGCTAAGGACAAAGATGCTTTGGCGCTTGGCTGTCCGATGCTAAAAGATAGCGCAGCCATAACGGAATCATGAGGCGGAGAAGCTGGCGGAAATTCGTTTTCCTATTACATCTGAGGAGATGCAGGAGCCGGTTCTCTGTATACTACGAGCTGTTATCTCTTTTCATGAAGCGCAGCACATTACGTCATAGATTTTGAGATGAGATCGCATACAGGATGCGGCAATGGCAATTGCTGAGCGTACTGTGAAACTGAGTTTGAACAAGAATGTAAGGAATTCGATATGCAAAAAGAGGTCAATCAGGTGATTGAAAAGATAATCTCTACGGTAAAAATCAGCAAATAATCCACATTCGGATAAAAAAATATTTCGATGCCATAAGACGCCCTGCCGGGCGTTTTTTTGACAGAAAAAAAATTATGGATATAATGGGAATAGCTTTATTTTTGTCTTCCTAGTATGTCAAAATTTACCGGAACGATATCCAAACACGATATACAAAACTTCGTTGAGAAAAATACATGAGAAAAATGAGATATCGTGAAAAAAATCCAGGCGATGAAGCAGGATACTGTTAAAAGATTGATGAAATGACTTTCTGGCAATGAAGGGAAATTCATAGATCTTCCCTTGATCAAATGAATAGAAAAAGAATATTTTGAATTATTGCAACAATATGATGGAGAAATACATCCGGATTTTGATTATACTTCTGAGAGGAAAGATATTGAAAAAATGTTCAAATCTCACGAGTTTTCTGATGATTATATCAGAGAATTTCAGGATATATGCAAACAGAACATCATAGAGATTCCAAGAGATAAAATATTGGAAAGGAAGCAGGCGCTCTCAAGAGATATTCATCTCTGAATAAGAGAACAAAGAGAATTAGCTATGCTTAGGAAAGTAGCACCATTGTTGGATAATAGGAACATAGAAAATACCAAATCCAGATCCATTTTGTTCGATGGACATGAATTCGTACAATCTACCGACAAATTCAATATCGAATGTTTTTTTGAACAAGATAAACAATGATACAAACACTATTTTACCATCAATGAATTACTCAACGATCTGGAAACTTTTTGAGTAGAATCTGGTTATCCGGTATTAAATCTCTCTAGTTTATGAACATATAGCAAGGAATTCTCTACCGTACAAAAATTCATAAAATTAGCATTAGCAAAAAACATTTTAGCCAAATATAGGGACGAGCAAGAAGTTATAATGTATAATCTCAAGGATTATGAAAAATACACTGCAGAAAAACCTACTGTAGAGGAAAACGATGATACCAAAAACATTGTACTTCCTGAAAAAACAGCAGGAAAAAAATATGCCAACAAAAGCGGCATTCTTGCTGAAAAAGTCGTCGAATGGTCATTTAGAAATTTTGCGAATGTGGATGATCTCTATGAAGTGAAGGTTAAAAAATCCAGCATAAAGCAAGATCAAGAACACAAGATAGACTTGCTTATCCAGATACAAGATAAAGCTTCAGGCATCAATATCCAAAAAGAATTACAATTGACGGTTGATCGTGACAAAACCGTATTGGAAAACAAGAGATCGCAGATATACAAACAAAAAAACACAAGGAATGCTGACTTGGATTTATTGGAATTGGAATTTCATCTCTTGGACCAGAAAGTCACGCTCTGGAGAAATATGGAGAGACCGATCTGATGATTGAATGACTTGCTTTCTCTGGAAGATAAGGAATTCTTAAAAAAGACCTATGAAAGTATCGTCAAAGAGCTGCAAGAAAAAATAAAGTAAAAAGGGAGTATTATAAAACTTTTGACTCTCTCTATTTTTTAAAAACGCTCCGCTGGGGTTACTTTTTCCCTTGATGGAAAAACTAACGAAAAAGATCAAGCCAGATGCAGATCCCACGAACTGTCGTTTCATTATGAAAGATTTGTTTATCTCACCTCATTCGCACATATGCATGTGACTCATTTCGGCTCGAATACATGAATTGCTTCGAACATAGGGAGTGCCTTGTCATGCATCTGGCGAGATACTATAGTTATGATATTTTTTTATATATAAAGGATTAGTACATTATTTTTTCTACTATATTCAAAAAATCATTTGCAAATAAAAAAATAATATTTATCATCCACACTATCCTAGACTAAAAAAAAACGCCTCATTTTTTGGAGCTACGAGAATATAGTAGCTGGAAATAGCTGTTTTACTTAGTCTTTTTTTTATTTTCTGAAAAAAACCATGAAACTGATTTTCGTTACCTGATGAGTGATATCCGGATTAGGAAAATGAATAACTGCAGCCTCTATAGGCAAGCTTATGAAATCCTGCGGATATGACGTGAATATCATCAAGATGGATCCCTATCTGCAGATAGACGCCGGGACGATGTCACCTTTTGAGCATGGAGAGACTTTTGTGACGACTGACGGTTTCGAGACTGATCTCGATCTGGGCCATTATGAAAGGTTCATCGATCAGCGTCTGACAAGTCAGAATAGTATTACGTCCGGTCAGATATATTTGTCTGTCATCAGAAAAGAAAGAAGAGGTGATTTCTTAGGAAAGACGGTGCAAGTCATCCCGCACATCACTGATGAAATCAAGCAAAGGATCAAATCGGTCGCAAAAAACCATGAACTCACCATAGTAGAAATATGAGGCACGGTCTGAGATATCGAATGATTGCATTTCATAGAGGCGATCAGGCAATTGATCCAAGAGCTGGGAAGAGAGAATGCGATGATCGTGCATGTCGTCCCTATCATCATCGTTACCACATCAGGAGAGATGAAGACCAAAGCCATCCAGCATTCCGTCATCAAACTCAGAGAGCTCGGCATATGCCCGAGCATGCTCATGTGCAGGACTTCACAGACGATCGATCAATGACTCAAGAAGAAAATCTCTCTCTTTACCGATATAGAAGAAGACTTTATCATAGAGGCCATCGACCAAAAAAGCATTTATAGCGTCCCGCTGGCGCTCAAACAGCAGAATGTCCATCTCTTGATACAAAAGAGACTTTTTGACCAACAAAGAGAACCTGACTTGCAAAACCGAGAGTCGCTCGTCGACAAGATAAGCCATCCCAAACAGACGCTGCATATCGCATTGGCCGGAAAATATACCCAGCTCAACGATAGCTATCTCAGCGTCATAGAAGCCTTGCAGCATGCAGGAACGATGTACGACACCAAGGTCAAAGTACATCTTTTGGATACCGAAGTCTTTGAAGATCAGCAATGGGAGCAGAAATTAGCGGCATTCATCAATGAACATGAGATCAAAGGATTCCTCGTGCCCGGCGGTTTCGGCTCCAGAGGCACGGAAGGAAAAATCAATATAGCGAATTACTGCAGGATGCATAATGTCCCGTATCTTTGATTGTGTCTGGGACTGCAGATCGCTGTCATCTCGTTTGCAAGAAACGTCTGCGGTCTGGCAGATGCAAATTCTACCGAGTTTAACACAAATACTCCATATCCAGTCATAGATATCATGGAATCACAAAAAACTATCACTACGAAATGAGGCACGATGCGTCTATGAATGTATGAAGCAGTCTTGAAGTCATGAAGCAAGGTTCAGCAGTTATACGGGCAAGAGACAATCCAGGAAAGACATCGTCATAGATACGAAGTCAATCCCGCATATCATGAAGCGCTTGAAAAAAACGGCATGATCCTCAGCGGAATGTCGCCTGACGGCAATCTTGTGGAATATATAGAATTACCAAACCACATCTACTACACCGCCACCCAATCACATCCAGAATTCAATTCCAGACTAGATAAACCGCATCCTCTCTTTTTGGGATTAGTGAAAGCGTGCTTATAATATATTCACCTCCTGACTCTAAAGAACCAGGTTTACTCGCCTATGGTGAGTTGACGATATAGCTCTACTCAACCCCGTACTTTAGTGCGGGGAGCTGGTCAACTACTCTCTGGAAGCGGAACTAGTCAATCCTACAAAAAAAACTGAATGGAAAGACACATTCAGTTTATATACTTAGGCAAGTTGATATACCTTGTTTTTTACACAATCAGCCCAGACTTGGGCTGCATTTTTATTGAACATTTTATAGGAAATCGGATCTCCTATGATGATTTTGATCGTTTTGTTTTTTTGCAGGAATACTTCGTCCGGCAAAGAGAGCATTTCTAATGGGGGTAATCTAAGTGCCCTTGTACAGGAAGAAATCTTATAGAAACGTTTTGAATTTTGTCCTATAATATATACAGGAACAACGTCTCGTCTGTAATCAATGGCTTTGCTGATAAAGTGTTTTTGCCATTCAAGGTCGACTATTTTGCCTTTTATTTTTCTGGAAACTAATCCCGCAGGGAACATCAGAATCTGCTTATCGGATGAAGCGAATGCTTCATTGATTTTTTTCGCAGATTCACGATCCTGTTTGCCGTATTTGTTGATCGGCAGCAAGAGCGGTTGAAAATTTTCAATCGTCAACAATATGTCGTTGACGGGAAATCGTACGTCTCCATAGATGTCACTGATTGCTTGAATAAAAGAGACTCCATCCAATCCGCCTAATGGATGATTAGCCACAAAGAGATAACGTCCATGCGGATCCAGTGAATTATTTTTCACTACTTTCTCGATGGTAAGATTAAAATATTCTATCACTTTTGCTATAAAATCCATACCATGCAAGTGACCGTAGTTGCGTAAAAATTCGTTGATTTCTGCTTCATGGACAAACTTTCTGAGCCATGATACAAAAAAGGGGATTTTTGACAAAATGACATTTTTTTGTCGTATGACTTTTTTCAAGTCGATTTGAAGTGGTTCCATATCTTTTTTATTTTTTTATTCTTTTATATTTTTTTTATTTTTTTATATATACATATTTATAACAAAAAGTCTACTGTATTTCCCTGCTTCATATGAAACACTGTCTACCTCTCTATCAACCCCGTACTTTAGTACGGGGCAATAATTAACTACTCTCTGGAAGAGGAACCAGTCAATCATATTCCTGACTGTAATAGATAAATCACACACTTCCTGGCTCTAAAGAACCAGGTTGATAATATAGCTCTGTTCAACCCCGTACTTTAGTGCGGGGAGCTATTATTTTTTGGAAAACAGCAAACAGCTTTATATCTTCCTGCTGTCATACGCTCGATGTAGCACGGCTTGCCTCTGTTTTTTTCTGCATTCCCAATCAAGAGGATGGCATCACTTCTTTATCTGAGCAATATGCCTCTTGATCGCTCTTCGGCGTTTGATCTGACGTTCGTCGTCTGGTCATCTTCTGCCCATGAAATATCTACAATATCGCTGGAATCGACCGCGCGGATCCTCTTCGTATATCCGTCATTTTTCCTGTCGGACCTTGAGCGGCTGTGAAGCGTTCACACCGAAAAAATTAAGTTTCGCATCATGTTTTATAGAACAAAGTTTCGCTTTTTTGAACCATGATAAAGGGAATTCTTTCTGACAATCGGTCATGTATTTCCCTCAGAATACGCCCATCTCGAGCATCTCTTGCGGCGTCAATTCCGGATAGAACATCGGAGAAAAATTCCTACCCATCGGTTGGGTCAGATAATAGGTATAGTTTTTCTGCATCTTATCGTTGACTACGACTTTCTTGCGCATATTTTAGTAGTAAGTATAAAGTAGTAAGTATTAAGATTTGATCTTATGTCTCGATACTTGATACTCATGTCTAAAAAATTTTCAAGCAAAAAAACTCCACCTTTCAGCGAAGCTCTTTTGTTATATCAGGTATTGGTCATTCGTAATTAGTCATTGGATTATTCAGCGTCCATAGCTTTGATCTTTCCTGATCTTTCTTCGATGATCTTCTTAGCGACATTGTCTGGTACTTTTTCGTATGATGCGAAGGTCATAGATGATTGAGCTCTTCCTTGGGTATTTGATCTCAAATCTGTCGTATATCCGAACATCTCAGACAAAGGTACTTTTGCTTTGATGACTGCAGCATTTCCTCTCTTGTCTTGTCCTTGGATCATTCCTCTTCTAGAAGAAAGATCTCCCATCACATCTCCTACATAATCTTCCGGAGTCACCACTTCTACATCCATGATCGGTTCCAAAATGACTGGCCCTGCTTTCATGAAGGCATCTTTGAATGCTCTATAGGTAGCGATCTTGAAGGCGATTTCTGATGAATCCACATCGTGGTATGATCCATCATAAGGGACTACTCTGATATTGATGATAGGATATCAAGCCAATACTCCTTGTGCTACGGTTTCTTTTGCTCCCTTATCGATCGCTGGGATGAATTCTTTTGGAATCGTTCCTCCACTTACTTCATCTTTGAATTCATAGACTTTTTCCATATTTTTTTCGAGTCTCAACAATACGTGACCGAATTGTCCTCTACCTCCTGTCTGTCTCTTGAATATTCCTTCTCCATTGGCATCGTGAGTGATAGTTTCTCTGTAAGCGACTTGCGGTTTACCCGTGTTCACTTCCACTTTGTGTTCTCTCTTGAGCCTATCTACGATGATTTCTAGGTGAAGCTCTCC
>CAZWTC010000015.1:0-8077 GCA_964637175.1 uncultured Candidatus Peribacteria bacterium | reverse complement strand
CCATTCTTTCTTGGTCGGCTTTGGATTTTGGCTCGATAGCGATATCGATGACCGGTGCAGGGAATTCCATCTTTTCTAGCAAGATAGGATTTTTCATATCACAGAGCGTGTGTCCTGTCCTCGTATCTTTGAGTCCCAAGAACGCACAGATATGTCCTGCATGTATTTCTGAAATCTCTTCTCTCTTGTTGGCGTGCATCAGCAACAACCTTCCTACTCTTTCCTTTTGTCTGGTGAGCGGATTGAGCAACGTGTCTCATGATTTGATGATACCTGAATATACTCTGACGAAGGTCAAAGTACCTACGAATGGATCGGTAGCGATCTTGAATGCGATAGCTGATACCGGTTCGCCGTCATTAGGCTTTCTTTCAAGCACTTTTGTTTCATCATCCGGATCAATCCCTTTCATAGCTCCTCTATCAAGCGGACATGGCAAGAAATCAATCACTGCATTGAGTACCAATTGCACTCCTTTGTTTCCAAGCGCTGATCCACAAAGTATAGGATATAAATTATTGTGGATGGTTCCGTGTCTGATCGCTTTTTTGATAAGCTCTAGAGACGGTTCTTCTCCTGCAAGGAATTTTTCTGCTAATTCGTCATCGAACATAGAGACCTTATCAATCATCTCTTCCCTATATTTTTTTGCTTTTTCCAGCATATCAGCTGGTATTTCTTCTTCATGCACTTCGATACCTTTATCTCATGAGAAGGTATACATCTTCATAGTAAGCAAGTCTACGACTGCTTTGAATTCGTCAGCTTGTCCCACAGGAAGCTGAAGGACTACTCCTTTGTCCGTGATCCTGGATGCAATGGAATCTACAGACATATAAAAATCAGCACCAAGCTTATCCATCTTGTTTGCAAAGATGATTCTCGGTACACCATATTTGTCAGCTTGTCTCCAAACTGTTTCTGTCTGAGGTTCTACTCCTTGAGAACTATCTAGCAATGCGACTGCGCCATCAAGCACTCTCAATGATCTTTCTACTTCAACAGTGAAATCCACGTGTCCTGGGGTGTCGATGATATTGATCTGGCAATCATGCCGAAAACAGGTAGTAGCAGCGGAAGTAATGGTAATTCCTCTTTCCTTTTCCTGCTCCATCCAATCCATTTCTGCAGCACCGTCATGCACTTCTCAGATCTTATGTTTCTTTCCTGTATAAAACAATACTCTTTCCGTAGTAGTGGTTTTACCTGCATCAATGTGAGCCATGATTCCAATGTTCCTCACGTGCGACAGGTCTTTTCGCTCGGCCATAATAGATAATTAAATGGTAAAATGATAAATTGAAATTTTCGTATATAAAAAAAATTTCTTTCGGATTATATATAGAGAAAAGCTCGCTGTTTTCAAGAGAAACTACTAAATTACTAATAATGAAAAACTAAAAATGCGAAGTCCAGCATAACTGGGAAAAACGATTGAATTGTATATTTACTGACGATCGTACCCTACAATAGTCCATGGTACAACAAAATCCAACATTATTTTTATCTGCCGAAGGCACGGCATTATTCATTATTAATTATTCATTATATTTTAAGATAATACTGATTTTATGACGACGGAATTATGTACGATGCCATGTTTCACATTCTTCAAGATTCTCTCACCATCCGGATTTTCTTGTGTCCCGGGAATGGTTCTCAGTGTTAGCTTACCCTTATCATTCATTATTCATCATTCATCATTCATTTTGGTATCTGGAAGTTTCCCCAAAAAAGAAATGATATCCGTGAGTTGAGTTCAGAATTTTTGTTCTTGCTCTGGAGAAAGCGATATGCAGGAAAGTTTTTGGAGACGTTTGATCTCTTGCTTCAAATCAGTCATCGGATAATGGAATATAAAGTACCAAGAATATAGGAATACCGCTGAAAATTTCAACAGCAAAGACGATTTTTTCTCTCTGGAATTCTTTTTCCAAAACGCTAGCATTCATCATATGATACGTCCTGCATATACTAAAGATTATGTCTTTTTGGGACTTGGCGTGCTAGCGTGCGTACTGATACTCATTTTCGTTTTTTCTGATAAGAAACATACATCGCCGCCGCAGGATGCTACAGCGTTGAACGAGGCTTATCAACGAGCATATCAGCTATGAATCACCACCATTCCGAACATCAAAGATGCTCATTTGGATTGACCTGTGTATAGGAAATCCGCAGCGAAAATGGCAGCAGTATTTGCGCAGAAAGTCATCGGACTCACTCCTGACGAAGATAGGACATGCGATTTCAAGGATATCAGCAAAGAGATTCCCGAGCTTCAAGAGTACATCGTACTATCCTGCAAACTCGGCATCATGGGACTCGATTATTACGGCAATCCTGAAACAATCTTTAATCCGAATTATATTGTTACGAGAGATCAGCTGGTGACCATCCTTTCGAGAATCCTTTTTGGAAACACGTATAACATCACACCTGGAGAGCTCAGCTTCTCTGACAAAGCAAAAAATTTCTTTATCCATAGCGTATGAAATATCAGCAAAGCAGTAGGGATCATTCACCCGCTTTCATCTTCACATGATCGATATACCAAACATCTGGACGTGATCAAAAAACTATGAGTCATGACCGATTATACTCCTAGCATTCAAGAATTTAAAGGGACTTTTATGCTGATCATGTATAAGCTTGATCAGATGGGTATGAGCAAAATACAAAAACTGATCAAATAGAGATAACCTTATGTATAAAAAATTATTTATCATAAATATATCTCTTTTAAAAAAAACGCTCCGCTAGGGTTACTTTTTCCCTTGATGGAAAAACTAACGAAAAAGATCAAGCCAGATGCAAATCCGACGAACTGTCGTTTCATTATGAATACCTTATCTATCTCACCTCATTCGCACATATGCATGTGACTCATTTCGGTTCGAATGAATTGATTGCTTCGAATTCAGAGAGTGTCTTGTCATGCATCTGGCGTTATATTTTAGTCACACATTTTTTTATTATGTCTGAATAATTATTGGATTATTTTTAGCGTGATAGTGCCGTCTATCGTTGGCTGATTATCATACGTCACTTCTGCTCTGACAAGATACGTACCTTCCTGATCATAGATCTGCGTTGTCTGGACACATTCCCTTCCTTTGCAGTCGAGCGTTTTTCCATTGCCGAAATTCCAGTGGATCTCCGCCGGCAAACCATTCACTGCAAGAGAAAAACTCACCCTATCACCGACATTCGCTACTTGTGCAGGATGGGAATCGATAGTGATATTCAATGTCTGATTGGCTCTTTTGACGATGATATCATTTTCCGGCGAGACAGAAACTTCGCGGCCTTTTTTTGTTTTTATCGTCACTACCGGATGATAGGTTCCATTGGAATGCACGGTATCGTATCTGTAGGTATGATTGATAATGGCTTCAGAAAAATCCTTTTTTATCGATCATGTACCATCTCCGAAATCCCACGTAAATGAAACAATCTCATCACCGGTATCATTGAGCACCGTGGTAGATGCATCAAATTTCACCGTGAATGGATCGGTACCTACCGTATCCGGAGTCACGATAAGTTTTCCGACGATATCTGCTCTATTTACCGTAATAGGTATGCTGATCTCTGTCTTTGCTCAACTCGCTTTATCTTCTACTACAAGCGTAGCTTCATGGCTTGCATTATTATCGATGGTGAATTCAAAACTATTCGGATCAGTAGATATCACCTGTTTGCCATCAAGCAGAAGTTTCTTGGTAGCTGTAGGCGTATTGGGAGATATCTGATTGACTTGGATCTTAAGCACCGTAGGGATTTCGGTGAGCACAAGTCCGCCAGAAACCAATGAGACGATACCTTGACTACCTACCTTTTTGAATTGAGGAGACTGAGGTGATTTGAAATATGTATCATAGTTTACTTTGAAATCGCTTACTCCGACTTGGATATCATCACTTTCACATTGCCCTTGCTTATCATCTTCCGTGATGAACGTATTTTGGATAGCATAGGTTCAAGCACCGAGGAACTGATAATCAAAAGTGCCATTGCTGTTCCTGATCGTATCAATCACTTTATCTTTGTTGTTTCTGTCCAAGATATCAAACTGGTAATTGGTGATATTTACGGTCTTGTCGAAAAAATTTGTCGTCACGGCATAATTTTTCCCCTCTGTCTGGGTGACAAGGATTTCACAGACAGGGACGTCAGATTGCTCTACCCTGACAGGAAACGTATAGATGTAATTATTGAGATTAGGGAATCTGACATACACGTTATATAGTTTCGCTTCGTTGTATACAAAGGTAGTTGCAGCCGTATTCTGTTTGTCCGGTTCACCGTCGCCATTGAAATCCCGGATGATCTTGTAGTCATTGAGCCCGAGATCCTTGAATACCGGACTCGCATCAAACATCACCTTGCTCGGCGCTTTTCCTACGACCATCTCTGTTTTGGCGTCGTTGAAGGTAAGATCGGATTTAGTAGGATTTACGGTGATCTCTGAGTCGAAAATGATCGTTCATCCAGAAAATGTTTTTTGTAATCTTTCAGATGTCGGAACATTTATATAACTGGTATCGAGCATGAGCTGATATTCCCCTTTTTTGAAATACACGCATGAGCCGTCGAATTCATAGGTCGTAGTATTGGTCAATTTCACTATTTGTCCGTTACCGCAATCCAAGGACATATCCGTAAACGTCACTTGACCCAACGATGCCGCTACTGATCAGAAGAAATAATCATTATTCAATTTATAAAACACCGTTGCTGGCGCGATCAATTTCATGGAAGCGTCAAAACGGGTCCTTCAATTATCATTTGCGCTTGGCTTATATTGTATGAACGGAATGATTATCTTGTTGCTATCGAGGATATTGTCTACAGAAAAGTTCCTCACCAATGTGATCACTCTGGATCCCAAAACGATAGCGAGGATAAAGATCAAAAATCAGAAAAACGAGCCGAAAATATATGCGACTTTGGATTTGTTTTTTACGGTGATCAACCTATAGAGATTGACGACAAGAAGCCCGATACCGAGGAAAGTCAGAAGTCCGAAGAAAATCACGGAGAATGTCTGCAATAATGTCTTGGTCGTCGTCGGATCCAATCCTACGCTGGAAAGCTGAGTAGGGTTATTGATCAGATTATAAAACACGAGCGCTAGTCCGCCTACGACAAACATGAATAATATTCCGCAGCCGATGATGACGCCTTTCATGGATATCTTTGATCCAGGCTTTTTGATATTCGCCGTCTGCTGAGGACGTACCGGAGCTTGCTGCACTGGCGCTTGTTGAAGCGGAGATCACGGCATCTGCTGAGGCATTTGCGGATTTGTTTGAGGGACTTGATCAACCATATTCTTGTACTGAAAAATTAAAGGACTAAGGGGTCAGGAATCATCGATTCGGTGATTTCCGTTTATCTAATACTCTACATGTACGATTACACGGTCAAAATTCAATATATTTGCAGTGTTTTTTGTTTGTAACATATTACATATCTTTTTTACTTAATAGCAAGTCGAATATCTCTCAGAGAGGGCGATATTTGCAAATATTTTTGTCCGCGCATATAATAGTATATACGTACTTTACGTTATTCACAAATATCATCATGACACAACACAGCAAATCATTCTTTCCAAAACTCATGAGCGCGCTCTTCATCGCTATGGGTATTTTCCTTGGAATCTCTGCGCTTTTCACGCATGCGACCAGCCGGGACATCAACGGGAACACTCGGGATAATGCACATTACCTTAGCAAGAATTTCTGGAATTATGGACCCAGCACATGAGATATCATCGCAGCAGTATACGGAAGTGGCGACGAAGGAAGCTCATATACCAAAGGATGGAGCGGATATACTTCCGGCTCATGCCTATCGAGCGGAATGACTGTCGAATATTTCAGCTGATGAAGCACTGCGTTGCCATTGTCACTTTCCGACAACACCATCTATGCATTAGCCTCAGGGACATATATCACTACATGAACACTTGATATGGTCGGAAAAAACTGTGTCGCCATCATCGGTAGCGGAGACGTCTATCTGTACAGCGATAGTTCGATCACTTCTATGATCGGAGCTACAAACAGCCATTTCATCGTCTTAGACAATATCCCCATCGATGGAAGCTATAATGGAAGCAATGCTTTGCATACCAGGAATACTAATGGTCTCTCTATGGCTTCCGGCGATTCATTCACCATCAACAACGCATCGTTCACTAATAATGATCGTGGAATCGTCTGATGAGATGTGTCAAATCTCGTCATCAATAATAGCAAAGCCATAAACAACACGTCATACGGAATGCACTTTTCTACGGTGTCAAACAGTTCGATCAATAACGCTTTATGCGCTTACAGCACCGTTTGAGTCTATCTCTCCGGCTCTGCGAACAACAGCTTCAATACTTTCATGTCATTGGGAAATACGAATTATTGAATACAGATCTGATGAGCATCATCAGGAAACATCTTCAATGCCATAGCGATATATTGAAATACCACAGGAATGAACATCGCTTCTTCTGCGACAGGAAATCAATTTTTCGGTACGACGAAGATCTTCGGGAATACCGCAAATTTCGAGGGAACCGATGGAAATGATGAATATCTTCAATCAGGAACCTGAATATATTTTTCTACATGTTGACGGACGACAGGGACACTTCAAACAGGAGGAACATTCACGTATGAGTATATCATCAATCCATTCAATGGGAACAATCAATATCTCTTGGCTTGGAATACTGCGCGTGCCCTTTCGTGAACACAAACCCGGACGGGAATTGCTCCGTTGCAATACAGTTTCGGTTCATCTATCCTAAAACAAGCACAGCCAGTACTGTATGAATGAACCACACTTGCTACCGGATGATCTTTTGATGCGACCAAATTCATCGCTTCCCAAGTATCCTATCTTTCATGAACAATCGCCATGAGCGGTGGATCATATACATCCACTTCATGAACCACCCTTGTTTTGACATCAGCTAACGATGTACGCTATAGCGTCTTTGGTGATGATGTATCTGGAATAACAACGGGAACATGCGCTACAGGAACGAATATATCGATCTATCTCTCCGGCACTGACGGACTCAAATATGTTTTCGTACAATTACGAACGGGTGATGATCGGACCACGCACTATGCTACCACCATCACTTTAGACACCATCACTCCTCTTTTCACGGGAAGCACTCAATCGTGAACTACGGTAATCTCTGGATGAATATATAATACAGGTGTCACTTTTACGTTCTCCGATACTAATATCTCCGGCGCTACGCTTAACGGTTCAGGATATACGAATTGAACGCTTATCACCGGTGATGGTACCTATACATTCCTTGTTTATGACTTAGCTGGCAATTCTACAGGTACATCATTTACTATTGATAGAACGAATCCGACTTTCACCGGAATCACTCAATCAGGTACTATTATCACTAGCGGTTGATACTATAATACAGGAGTCACTTTCACCTTCTCCGATACTAATCTCTCCGGCGCTACCCTTAACGGTTCTGCTTACACCAGTTGAACGCTCATCACCGGTGATGGTATCTATGTATTCCTTGTTTATGATCTAGCTGGTAATTCTACGGGAACTACATTTACTATTGATAGAACGAATCCGACTTTTACAGGAACTACTCAATCATGAACAACCATCGTTTCTTGATGATATTATAATACTGGCGTCACTTTCACTTTCTCTGATACTAATCTCTCCGGCGCTACACTCAATGGTTCCGCTTATACTAGCTGAACACTCATTACCGGCAGTAACACCTATGTCTTTATTGTTACTGACCTAGCTGGTAACTCTACAGGTACAACATTTACTATTGATAGGACTATTCCGATTTTCACAGGGACTACTCAATCATGAACAACCATCGTTTCTTGATGATACTATAATACAGGAGTCACTATTACTTTTTCTGATACTAATCTCTCCGGCGCTACCCTTAACGGTTCCGCTTATACCAGTGGAACGCTTATCACCGGCGATGGTACGTACGTATTCTTCGTAGAAGATATTGTCTGAAATTTCACTGGAACAACATTTACTATTGATAGAA